>DVMZ01000150.1 GCA_018714725.1 Candidatus Scatosoma pullistercoris | reverse complement strand
CCTTGCCGTTGTCCCCCCACGAAGACAGCGTCACGCCCGTCGATACCCCTTCCGCCACGACATTGGCGGGAACATAAATCTGAATGACGATATACTCGTAATCGGAAATATTCTTGATATCCAAAGTGCTGCTTGCCACCGTATCCTTGCTGCCATAATACCAATACAGTCCCCGGTTGGGATTTTCCGCCGTCACTTTCAGCGACGTGGCGCTTCCCGTAGCCGTCACCGAACTGTCTGCCGACACCGTTCCGCGATCTGCCTGCCAATTGAAATACTGATTGATATCCGCTCCGGAAAGTTTGTCGAAATCAAAGATCTCTCCGATTTCCCGATCGCCTTGCGCAATCGTCAGTTTCGCCGTTTTCACCAGCTCGCCCAGCGTATGGGTCACCGTGTATTCCCCTGCCGTTCTCGCAAAGAACGTGCCGTCCGGGGCGATATAAACTTCCTTGTCGGACGCGTCCGTCACCCTGACGTCCGCTTCGAATTTTCCGCCGAGCGTATCCGTGACTTCCGCCCCGACGATTCGGATTACTTCGCCTACGGTGGTGTCAATATTTTCCGGCGTCTCCATCGAGACGTATTCCACGACGACAACCGTCACCTGATAGGAAGCGACGACGCTGCCGCAGCGATAAGAAATCGTATAAACGCCTTCCTGCGCAAGTTCAAAACCGTTTCCCGCATCCTTGATCTCACTGCCGTCGGGCGCCGTTACGGCGACGACGGTATTGTAGAGCGTTCCGGATTCGTCCGAAGCGTTTACTGCGGCCGGGACATACCAGGTATTCAGCGACTTCATTTCATCGTCGGGCACCTGAATGGTATAGGTCACCACTTTGATCTTTCTCTCTATCTGCGTAATGGCCATGCCGTAACCGGAGAAAGTATAGGTGACGGTATATTCACCGGGATTTTCCGCCCGGAAAACCGTCCCGTCCAACGTGCCCCCGCTGACCTGGCATTCGCTTTCCGTCTTGCCCAATCCGATATCGATGCTCTCGTTCGTGCCGACGACTTTGTCGCGGAATACGCCGCGGATCGCCCGCACATAAACGCGCAGATTTTCCTGGCCGGAATCGGTGTTTCTGAAGAAGAAGCACAAATTGGAAGAATACGCCTGATCGTCGAAAGCCGTCCCGAACAATTGCCTGTATTCCGTCGTACCTTTTTCCAGCACGATGGTGTTCCACTGATTCGGCTTGGTGTTGTTATATTGTACCGTCGCCGCATTGTCCGCGCCCACTTTATCTCTGGAAAGATAGAAGATATGCGCATTGCTGCCGACGTAATAAATTTCCAGTTCGATCGCGTCGAACACGCGCAGCTGATTCAATGCCGCTTTATTTTCAAAATAAGCCAACGGCCACTGACAATTCGTTTCAAACCAGCTCAGCCCCTCAAATTCGCCTTCGGCCTCCACGCCGTAAAGAGGCAGGGGTTCATCCTTTTCATAATCGATGGCCCGGAGATAATCGTCCGCGTTATCCGAAGAGACACCCCCGAAATAATCCCCGTAATCCGGCCAATCATAGACGATGATCGTCCGCTCGATCCGCGATTGCCTTTGCGTTCCCTTCTCCTGAATGAGATATTCGACCGTATAAGTACCGGCGGCATTTGCCTTAAACACGCTTCCGGTCAGTTCGGCGTCGCTGTCGTCGGTAAAATACGACACTTCATACCGATCGTCCGCCTCAATACGGATTTCCGTTTCATAGCCGACGCCGCTTTCAATGGCATTCCAACCGAAAAAGATCTCATCGATATACAAAGTGCCGTTTTCGGACGAAGACGCATTGTCTACGCTGAACACAAGCGTATCGATCGCTTCTTTCGTAAGCGGAATATACAGCGTTTTCCAGCCGCTTCCGGCGGAAAGCGTCGTTTTGATTCCGTTTATTTCCACTTCGTGCGGGGACTCGGTGTCAAGATACAGTTCGACGGACAGATAATCAAAATTGCCCGCATCGCGAAGCCGTTCGCTGGTAAACGTGAGTTTTGCTCCCGACAGCTCGGAACCGTAGCGCATATACGCGGCCGTTCCGTTCACCGAATTTTCGGCGGTGATCCCGTATTCCACGCCCTGCGCCGACAAATCCAACACGTCCGTTTCATCGTCGAACCTCGAAGCGATTCCGTACTCTGCGGCGGGACGGACATACACGTTGCGCGTAAATTCCGTATCCTTTACGCCGTCGAGCGAAATCTTATAATTGTATGTATAGATTCCCGTATCTTCGCAAACAAACGAAAGCGATTCCAGCGCTTTTCCGCCTTCCTCGACCGAAGTGCGGTACAGTCCGTTGCCGTCGAAAACGGCAAGATCCACCGTATCCCCCTCCGTAACGTACAGATCGTCGTAAGCAAAACGGATTCCGTCGATATACAGCGTCTCTTTCGCGACGTCGTCTCCGCAATAGCTCAGCCAAAAGCCCAGAACGCGCTCTTCCGCGGCAGCCGCGGAAATATCAGCCATCGAAACTTTGATCGATGAGCGCACGTCGGGCGACACGATTTCTTTTTTGAGCAGTTTGTCTCCGCTCTCCGTCCGGAGCCCGAAAGAAAATTCCGCTTCTTTGTAAGCGTCGAACAGAAGGTCAAACTTCAGAAGATCGAATTCCTGCGCCAGATCCGCCGACGAAGGAAAGAACAGCGTCGCTTCCCGTTCTGCGGGAACAAATTTCAGCGCCCCGCCCCCTTCGTACTCCTCTCCGGCGGCAAAGGAGAGACTTCCGCCTTCGGCCTGCGCGTTTTCTGCGGAATCGGACGAGTTGAAGAGATTGACGACCCCGTATGCTTCCCCGACCGCCAGCACTCGTTTGCTGAGATTATTCCTGAATCCTTTGGCATCCTGAGCCGTCGCGGTGACGACCCAATATCCTTCCGTTCCGGCAATAAAACTGCCGCCTTCGCTCAGCTCCGTTTCCCAGCCGAACGGATCGCTTACGGTAACCGAAACCCGGCACGGCCCGGACGGATCTTCCGCAGAGGCGGAGACACTCACTTCCGCACCCGCAACCACCTGTTCCGCACTCAGTTCCAGACTGATTTCAGGCCCTTGCGTATCCTCGACCGTAACCATCGTCTTTTTCACGACTTCCGTCCCGTCTATGACGAAGCTGTAAACGATCGTGTACGATTCAAACGAATCGGGAACGAATTTCCCGTCCGCCACGGCGATTTTGCTTTCTCCACGATACACGGAAATGTCCCGAAGCTCTCCCCCTTGCAAACTCACCTCCGGAATCATACACTCCCTGCCGATTTCCGCCGCAATGCTTTCAGAATAGTTTTCGAAGAGATAGCTCTCCTCTTTCTCTTTTCCGCAACATGCCATGCCGGCGACCGCACAACCGGCAATACCGCAGCACAACAGCGCACAAGCAAGTTTTTTGCCCAACCTCTTCATCCTGTGACCCTGACCTCCTTGTCATAAAAAATATGTCCGGAATGCGAAAATTTTTCGCTGCTCCATCTCAATTTTTTCACAATTATAACACAAGAATATGGCCTTTTCAAGATACATTCTAAAAATGAATATGGTAAAAAACCTGGTATATTTTGGTGTTTATACCTGTATTTTTCTTGGGGTTTCCCTATTTCAAGGATGAAAAGACCATCTGTGCTCCGTCCCGGGAAACAGCCGTTTTCGGGGAAAATCCGGCCTTTTCGGGGTAAAATCTTTGCACTTCCCTCTCAAAACAGCCATAATCCGCCGCTTTTCCGGTAAAACGGAAAGATATGTACTTTTTATCCGGTACATGGATTTTTTCGACAACCGCCGTCCGGCGCAGAAAAAACCTTCCGGCCGCCCGGAAAGCTGCCGGATACGACAAACTCTGCCGGAGGAAACGGATTTTTCGACAGAAAAGACCCGGCGTTCCAAAACGCCGGGTCAGAACCACTCTTTTTATCCTCTGCTCCTTGTCGTCCCTGGTCCCTTTTCAGCCTTTCCCGCGCGGCAAAAACGCCTCTCGCGGCGCCGGTCTCATCTTTCGCCTCATCTTTCCGTCAGCATACAATTGATTTTATGTCTCAGCGCCGCATGCCATTCCGCACTGCGAGGATATTCGCGAAAACCGCGCACGCCTTCTTCCTGTAAAAAGCGCACCGTCTCTGCCCTGCCGATCTTTTTTTCCAGCGCCCTGAGCGCCCGATAATCCTGCACGGCGTCCAGCAAAGCTTCATGCCGCAGGGATTCCACCGGCCCGTCTGTCCCCGGATAGACCACAAAGGCGTCCCCGGCGGGAAACGCTCCGCCCGCGTCCGTCACCAGGTAAGGATTTATCCGGCTTTTTGACAACTGACTGAAATAAAAATTAAACCCCCAATGCAAAAAGCCGCGGATATTCAGATAGTACAGCATAATCCCCAGCACCCGCACCCGTTGCAGCGGCATGGACATCCAGCGATTGGTGCAGTACTCTCCCGAATCGCAACAGTAATATGCCCAGGGAGAAATCCCTTCCCGGATAAAAGATTCCGTGCGGTTGACATTGACGACGGGACAGTCGACAATTCCGGACTCATACAGAGATTTGTCGCTCAAAGCGTCCATGATCCGGAACCCGCGAAGCAATTTCCGCACATGGCCCGCCGCACGGTCATAAGCGGGTGCGCGCTCTTCGGGCGGTTCGTCGGAGAGATGAAAGAACACCCGGTCCGCGATTTGTTTACGGGTAATCCATTCGGTGAGGCAGGGAAGAAACGCGTCGAGAAAAGACAGGTATTCTTCCCCGTCCGAAGGCGTATCCCAGCCGAAAAACCTCCTTTTTACCCCCTCTTCCGTCCCGACGATTTTCGGTGCAAATTCCGCGCCCCATTGCGAAAACAGATGAGAAAACTCGATATATCCGATCCCCAGCCCGAACGCCCGGTCGATATATTCTTCCAGAACCGAAAGATCAAACTCCCAACCCGCACGGCTCTTCTTTACGCCCACCGTCTGCACCGTCGGGCGCTCGTAGCCGTAAGCCGTATCCAGCGGAGGCGTAAACAACGGCGTAAACAGCATGGTCGCGCCGTGTTCCACCGCCGAACGGACATAGTTTTCCCACACGCCGAAATAGCGTTCGGAAAAAAACTCCTCTTCCCTGAACTCGCCGATACAATCACAGTGCAGCCAGTTTGTCCAGATCAGATCGCTTTTCACCGATTCCGCGTCCAGCACCGTCAGCGTGAATTCGCAGGAACAAAGTTCTTCCCCCTTCTCTCCCACCAGCGCAAACCCCAGACGGTGCATTCCGGGCGGAAAACCTTTTACCTCCACAAAAAGCGGCGTCTGCTTCCCCGGCCGCAAAGCGATATCCCGGCCGTCCGGCTCTCTCAGCACGTCGGGAAAAATCCCCGAATTCCGGGAAATCAGGTAATCGTCCGATTCGGGATAGGCCGCCAGATAAACGGGGACATATTCTTCCGCCTTCCAGCGGATCCGGTCCGCAAACGGAGAGTCAATCCGCAGACGGACGAATCGCTCCGGCGTTTCCGAATAACACGCCAGCTGAAATGAATAACGTTCGTTTTTCAACATCTCGGCGGAATGCCGAAGCAGTTTCGGTTGAGTATCCGGAAAAATCTTTTCCATGGAATCCACTGCCACAATCTGATAATGCGCCATACTATTCCTCTCTTTCCTTTGGTATTTGAAAAATCCGGGACCCGACCGCCAAAAAAATCCGCACTCCCGCCGCTTTACCGAACCCCGGCGCCCGCTTCGCCATACCGTACGAATGCGGCGCTTTCCCCGCAGACTCCGGCCGGCGGCGCCGATTTCCCCGACAGAACGCATGAATACGCAACGGAAAAAATCCGCCGCAAAACAAACTTCCCCGCGAAAAAACTGCTTCCCCGCAAAAAATACTCCTTTCGCTTCCTGCCTGCGCGCGGACATCCCGCAGCTCCCCTCGGGCTTCCGTTTCTATTTTAGCACAATCCGCTTCTCTCTGTCAACCGCATGTCCCTTGTTTTCAGGTCGGATTTTTTGAATCCGTCCGCCTCAAAACGCCGAGATATGCTTGCTTTCCGTTTTTTATATCTCCTTTTTTATATTTCCTTTTCTTTAATAAAAACAACCGCCGCCGAACCCCAGGCGACAGTTGTTTCTCTTTCTGTTGTTTCATATTGCTCCGGTTTTTCCTCGGTTTCAAAATCATACATCGGAAAACAATGATTTACAAGACTTTTTCCGCCCCATCGCCCCTATCCGCCAATGAAATCCCTTGCGTTTTATTCATAAAAACTCTCTTTGGCAGGCGCGTCGGCATGATAATACGCCTCAAACCTGCTTCTTCAGATAACTTGTGAAAACGATGTGTAAGTTTTGACTTGGTAATTGCAAAAATCCTCTGATTGGGATCAGGAAAGTAGAGCATATCAATGTATTCTCTCAATTCATCACAAAGAAAAGCAGGCATATAAAAATCAATAAAAGCGGAAAAAATATACGGTGTTACCCCAAATGGGTAGCACCGTATTTTTGTTTCATCATAAACTATTTCCATAATCAAAATATTCTAAAAACTACAATTTTTTATGTATTGGAATTTATACCGTTTTTTACGGAAACCCCATAACGGAGCGTTTTGTAAATCGTCACACCAATCTCAAACAGAGTAATAACAACAATAAACGCAAGCAGTCCATTGGATACCATATTAGCGTTCCAGTAAGTGAAAAAGTTTGCGCTTGAATCTGCATTAGCACCCAACGCCTGTTCAATCTCAAGTACAAAATTCGGATTCCAGATAGGTAAAACTTTCAGCACAATGGCGCTTAACACAATCTGAATTACCCCACACAAAATATTGCTGATCATTACCAGCTTACAATAAACGCCGATGATCAGACGCAAAATCTCATCTATAAGACCAATCAGCAGACTGATTACAAAGACAGGCAGAACAATTCCCCATTGTTCCAAATTGAAAACGGGTACGGTTGTTATGGCTTCGCCTTCCGTAAAAATCGCAGCAAAGAAATGAGGGGCAAAAATTAGCAATACACTGAAAATAACGATAAACACAATGCCCACAATACTATCTCCACGACTTATAATTGCTTTTTTATCCGGTACAGGCTCCAAAATCTTTGGCGTCCATCTGGCGGATGGAATTTTTCGTTCTTCAGACAGGCTTTCTACTGACCATTTCTCTGCCTTCTTCATTTCGATCTGAATCTTTTTCCGCTCCATAATGGCGAAAGTCAAGGTTACTGCACCGAAAGCGGATATGCAGGACAGCATAGCGTCGGTAATTCCAACGATCAATCCGTCCACAATAGCTCGAATAATAACAGAGGCGGCGTTCTGCGAAGTGATTGCGGGCATTTCTCCTATCGCATTTATCAGCGAAATAATCAAAATTGGTACGGCAGCACATATTAAGACAACTTTTACAAACCACAAATAAGTGTCAAAATATTCAGGTCCAATCAAATACTTCTGCTCGTTTTGATATTGCTTTGCAAATTCAGCAGGATCGCCAAGTTCAGTCAGCACTTCTTCCATAGAGCCTCTATCCGCATACATATCACTGATCAGCTCTTCCAACTCCATACGAACTTCCTCTCGTTGCGCTTTGGGAAGCCGACGAATCACTTGATAAATATATCGATCCATAGA
>DVMZ01000149.1 GCA_018714725.1 Candidatus Scatosoma pullistercoris | reverse complement strand
ACAAACGCTCCAAACTGTGATAAAATAACATCAGACAACAAAAAAGAAATCAAATAAGGAGTCAATTATGATTTACACCATCGAAAATAAAGTGATGAAAATCGCGGTGGACACATCGGGAGCCCAGCTTGCATCCGTCCAGACCAAACCGGACGAGAAAGAATACCTCTGGCAAGGAGATCCCGCTTACTGGACGGGCAGGGCGTACAATCTTTTCCCCACCATCGGCAGAATGTATAAAAACACCTATACCTATCGCGGAAAGAGCTACTCGCTGCTCCCGCACGGCATTGCGAGATACCGCGTATTTCAGCTGGCGGACCGCACGGCGACCAAGCTCCGCTTCCGCCTGACGGAGGACGAGGATTCCCTCCAATCCTATCCCTTCCGGTTTTGTTTTGACATCGTCTACGAACTTGTCGGAACCCGGCTGAATATCGCCTACGAAGTGACCAATCCGAACGAAGAAGATCTTATTTTTACGCTGGGCGGGCATCCCGGATTCAACATCCCGTTCGGCGGAGGCACGTTTGAAAACTACTACCTGGAATTTCCCGAACGCACGCAGGTGACCTGGCATACCCTTTCCAAAAACAAATTCATGTCGGGAAAAACACAGCCCTTTGCGCTGAAAGACGGCGTGCGGCTTCCCCTTGAACACAGTCTGTTCGACAACGACGCCATCATCCTCGGCAATACCTGCCGCCGCATCCTGATCAAAAACACCGCGGATTCCCGGCAAATTGCCCTGGATTATCCCGAATTCAAATATCTCGGAATCTGGCACGCGCCCCAGACGGACGCCCCCTATATCTGCCTGGAACCCTGGTCGGCGCTTCCCGCCACGGAAGGAATCACAGACGACTTGGAAACAAAAAAGGACATGACGCATCTGGCTCCCGGAAAAACTTTCCGAAATGTCTGGGGGTTTGAAATTTCCGAATAAAGAAAAAGCCGCAAAAAAATGCAGGCTGTCCGGTCCATAAAACCGACTGTCAAAAACGAGGTGATGCGTATGAAACGTAAATACAAACTTGCGGCGACGCTCGACGTCTTCGCCGCTCTCTGCCTGTTTGCATGCATGGTTTATCTGTTGTTTTTTGCCTTCGCCGTTTTTCCCAAAATCGCCATGCCGGACACCGAAAACGCTTCCAGTCTCGGCGAAGCGTTCGGCGTCACTCTCGGTTCCGCCTTTGCCATCACAATCGTAATTACCATCCTTACGGTCATCGGAGGCGTCGGCGCCATATTCGCCATCTTCGCATTTATCAGCGCCCTGATCTGCAAACGGTTTGTCCGCACGGATTGGCCCGATTCCAGAGGCGGATACATCGTTCTGCAAATTATCTCCATGATCCTGCAGATCGCCTCCTGCCTGACGATTTTCGCCATGGCGCATACCTTCCCGTCCCACTATTCCCCCTGTATTATTCTGTGTTGCGCGACGCTGATTTTACTGGTGCTGGGCGTCATCGCAAAAGTTATCGCGCTCCGGCCGGAACGCCGGGCCGAAGAGGACGACGAATAATTCCCCGTTCCCGATTTTGGAGGACGACGAATACCCCCGTTCCCGATTTTTCCTGACCGGGACAAAAAATCACGGGAGCGGCGTCAGAAAATAATCGTCTCCGGGGGAAAAATCGCATTTCCGCAGATAAAAATCCCTTCCCGCCGCAAAGTGCGGCGGGAAGGGATTTTTTACGCCTCTTCCGTTGTTTTGAACTTGTTCATCTCAACCCTGTCCGGGGCTTCCGTATTTTCGACAAAATGACCTCCGGGGTCCGGTCCGTCCGAACTCACGGCTCCCGCGCAATCAGAACACCGATTCGCCGACGAGGACGGGGACGACCTTTTCCCCGCTGACGGTCAGATAGCAGTAGCTTCCCCCCTCTCCGGCGGGATACCGGAGGGAACCGGGATTGACCAGCAATAATCCGTTTTCTTCGGAAATCAACGCCCTGTGCGTGTGTCCGTACAGAGCGACGCGGCACCCTCGGCGTTTCGCCTCTTCCGCCAGCCGGGACAGGCCCGACTTCACCCGGTACTTATGCCCGTGACAAAAGAAAATCCGCACCCCTTCCACGTCCAGTTCGTATTCCGGAAGCGCAGGGTAAAAATCGCAGTTTCCCTGGCAGACGTAAGTCTTGTCCGGGTACTCGGCGGAAATCTCTCGCATATCCGCCGCTCCGTCGCCGAGATGAATGATACAGCTGTTTTCCGCAAAGAGCCCTCTCAGCTTTTCTATTCCCTCCCGATGCCCGTGCGTATCGGACAAAATCACCAGTGTTTTCATACCTGCCCCCTTTTTACAGGCTTCCGCCCAATTTTTCAAGCAGATTCCGTAAAGCGCGGTAACGATGGGAAACGGCGTTTTTCTCCTCCGCGGAAGCCAAGCCGAAAGATTTCCCGAGATCGTCGCTTCTGAATATGCAGTCGTATCCGAACCCGTTTTCTCCGGTATCCTCCGACAAAATCTCCCCGTAGGTGCGCCCTTGGGCGACGATTTCCCGGCCATCTGGATATACAAGCGCTACGGCGCTCTCGAAATACGCTCTGCGGTCGGCGGCGCCCTCCAGATTTTTCAGGAGCAACGCCCGATTGGCCGCGTCGTCCCCGTGTCCGCCCGCATAGCGGGCGCTGTACACGCCGGGCGCCCCGCCCAGCGCCTCCACGCAGATACCGCTGTCGTCAGCCAATGCGGGACAGCCGAGCGCCTTTGCGGCGGTCCTGGCCTTAATGAGCGCGTTTTCCGCAAACGTCGTCCCCGTTTCTTCCGCTTCGCCGTCAAATCCGGCCGCTTTCTGGCCGATCACTTCGCAGTCCGGAAAAATTTCCGCGATCTCCCGGAGCTTATGGGCATTTCCCGTCGCCACCACCAGTCTTTTTTTCTCCGTTTGCATTTCCTGTACCTCTTCTTTGGTGAGTATTTTTTCGTATGCCACCCGTTCGGCTCCGTCGGCGAGAAAAATCCGACCGCATTCCCGGAAGCCGTTTTTGGCGAGCGCGCCGCGCATGGCTATGTTTTTTTCGTGCGTATCCGCCCGGAGACTGACGCAGCCTTCTTGCAGCGCTTTTTCTGCCGCAAACGCATACAGCCGGCCGGTCAGGCCGAGACGGCGGAACCCGTCCCGCACGCACACGCGGTGCACCGCCAGGTAGCGCCCCTCCCCCGTCAGCCAATTCCCGCCGTAAATGCGGTCGTAAGTCGGTTCCCGGGAAACGATCGCCATACTGGCCGCAGGCTCCCCGTCCGCAAAGAGCAGAAAAGAAATTCCCGCCTCGATGTCTGAAAGCACGTCTTTCAGCGCGGGATATCCGTTTTGCCACTGGTCCACGCCCCGGGCGAGGAGAAGCGCGCTGCCCTGGCGATACATTTCCGCCACTGCCGCCGCTTCCTGTTTTCGCGTCTTTTCAATCCGAATTTCCATGAGGAATATTATAACATATCTCCGACGGAAAAGCAAACGGCGAAACCCTCGCAAAAGGCATTCCGCCGCAATTTTTTCGCGGATTTTCCGACTCCGGTATATTCCCGCTTCGCGGCGCAAGCGTTTTACGCGCCCGCTTTGTTCCGCCGCTGGCGGACGTCTTTCTTCCCGCCCGTTCGCACGCGCATGGAATTGAGCACCGCGAGAAGCATCACTCCCACGTCCCCGAACACGGCCAGCCAAAGCGGCAGGCACCCCGCCGCGCCGAAAGCCAGAAACACCGTTTTCATGGCGATGGAAAACGCGATGTTCTGCGCGACGATCCGACGGGTGCGGCGCGCAATGCGGATACATTCGGGGATCGCCGTCAGGCGGTCGGACACGAGCACCAGATCGGAAGCCTCCACGGCCGCCGCGCTGCCGAGGGTGCCCATGGACACCGAACAATCGGCAGCCGCCATCACGGGCGCGTCGTTGATGCCGTCCCCGATATACATCAGCGGGCCTTCCTGCCGAAGCTCCTGCGCCCGCTCCAGCTTTTCGTCGGGCAGCAGACCGGAATACGTTTCGGAAATTCCCGCTTCCGCCGCGATACTTTCAGCCCTGGTATTCCCGTCGCCCGTCAGCATGACAATCCTTTCAATGCCCAGCGCCCGGAGTTCGCCGATCGCCTCCCCGGCTTCGGGGCGCAGGCGGTCGCCGATTTCCACACGGCCGAGGTATCGCCCGTCCAGCGCGACGCAGACCTGCGTCCATACGGAATCAGACACCTCCGAAGCAACGCCCTCCTCCGCGAGGAAGGCGGCGGAACCCACCAGCGCCTGTTGTCCGCCGACCCGCGCGCTGATTCCCTTTCCGGCGATTTCCGTCACATACGCTGCGGCGGCAACCGAAATTTCCTCAAAAGCGCCCGCGATCGGATGCGCAGCGCCCCGTTCCGCCGCCGCGGCCACTTCCAGCAATTTCCGGCGGTCACACCCTGCCGCGGGAACCGTCCCGGAGACTGAAAACCTGCCCTCGGTCAAGGTACCCGTCTTGTCGAACGCAACGGTCCGGATTTTTGCGGCGACATCGAGATAGGCGGCGCCCTTCACCAAAATTCCCTTCCGGGCACAGCAACCCACGCCCGAAAAATAGGTGAGCGGCACGGAAATGACCAGCGCGCACGGACAGGAAATCACGAGAAAATTGAGCGCGCTCTGAATCCAGCGCCGGAAATACGCGGCATACCCCCCTCCGGCGACAAGGCCGGAAAGGACGGGCACCGCGACGGCAACCAGCACCGCCAGAATACAGACCGCGGGGGTATAATACCTCGCAAACTTCGCGATGAATTTCTCGGGCGCCGCTTTCTGCACAGAGGAATTTTCTACGAGATCGAGTATCTTCCTGACGGCGCTGTTTTCGTAAGCCCGGACTATTTTCAGCCGGAACACGCCGCCGGCATTGATACAGCCGGACAGGATTTCCTCCTCCCGTTTCGCCTCGCGCGGTTCGGATTCCCCCGTCAAAGACTTTGTATCGAGCAATGCCCGCTCATCGAGAAGAATTCCGTCTGCCGGCACGCGTTCCCCGGCCTTGATCAGAACGATATCCCCGACGCGCAGTTCCCCCGGCCTCACCGTGCGGCTCTCTCCGTTTTCCAGCAAAGTGGCCGATTCGCTTTTCAGTTCCATGAGCCGGGAGACCGAACGCCGGGACGAGCCCACGGCAATGCTCTGCAACAATTCTCCGAGCTGATAGAGGAGCATCACGGCCACTCCTTCTCCCCACTCCCCGAGACAGACGGCGCCGATTGACGCGACGGTCATCAGGAAATTTTCGTCGAAAATCCTGCCTTTTACGACGTTTTTGAGCGTTGCGATCAGCACGGAACAGCCGACGACGAGATAGGCCGCGGCAAAGAGAATCCGGGAGACGATCAACGCCGCACGCCCCGGAACGGCAAGGGACAAAACAAGGGCCGGAAGGGCCAGCGCAGCCGCAACCGCAATCTGCGCAATCTCTTTGCCATGCGTCTCTTTCGGCGCCACCGCCAGATCGCCGTCCAGCACTCGGACTTTTTCAAACCTGTTCGCGGTACGTATCGCCTTGCGCACGGCGTCGTCCGTTTCCGCCGTCAGCAGAATGGTCTGCGTGATAAAATCCACCCGGACATCGCCGACGCCCCGGATTTTCCGGATTTCGTCTTCCAGATCGAGTGCACAGGCCACGCAATGCAGATTTGCAAGATGCAGAAGGATTCTCCCGTCCGCCTGACGTCCGCCGGGCAACGGCGCCGATGGAGCGCTGTCGCCCGCGTTCTCTGCCTTGACCGGCATTGCGCCGTCCGGATTTTTTTCTGCCTGTTCTTTTTTCTCGTCCCCGGCCTCCGGCTCAAGCTCCGGGCGGGAACCGGAATTTTTCCCGACGTTCATTGCAAATTCTCCCCTCTGCGGTTTTTCCGATTGCGCCGGAACGCAGAAAGTCTCCTGCGTTCCGGCGCGACAACCGTCTGTGCTTTCATTGATTTTTGAGAAAAATATCCTTTGCGGAAAAACGGGAGACAAACGTCTTTCCGTCCGCTTGTCCCAAAGCCGCTCCGGCATGTAATGTGAGCCGTTTGGCCACCAGGCATTGCCTTGTCAGATTGAATTTCGCATTCTCCGCGGACAGGCCGTATTTGGTATCGCCCGCCACGGGGCAGCCGATATGGGCGAGATGCGCCCGGATCTGGTGCGTCTTGCCGGTATGCAGAAAAATTTCCGCCAGCGTATATTCCGCCGCCCGTTCCACGACGCGGTATTCCGTCACGATTCTTTCCGCCCCCGGCGCCGGGAAATCGGAAATGCGCACCAGTGCCCTCTCCGGATCCTTTTTGAGATAAGCGGTAAGTATGTCCGCGTCTTTGGGAAATTTCCCGAAGCACACCGCCTCGTAAATCTTTTCCGCCCGGTGCGCGCGGAACATTTCCGTCAGCGCCGCTTCCGCGGCCGGAGTGCGCGCAAAGACCAGCAGTCCGCGGGTGTTCCGGTCCAGACGGTGCACGAAAAAGCACTCCCCTTCCCGGCGCAGCGCCGCAAATACCGCTTCCGAATTCACGCCGCTTTCCTTGTCCGCCACCAAAATGTTTTCATCCCGATAAACGACGGAAAAAGCGGTCTTTTCCTCCTGCGCGGGGGTGAGGTAATAAGCCACCCGATCCCCCGCCCGCAGGAGGACGTTTTCCCCCGTTTTCCGGCCGTTGACCCGGATATCCTTCCGGCGCAGCAGGTAATTCCAGAAAAAAGAACCCTGCGCATAGGTATTGTCGGTAAATTCTTTCAGCGTCTGTTCCCTGTCCGCCGTAAATTCTTTCATGTCTTTCCTTTCCGATAGTTTTTCTCGGCCGGTTTCCGCCCCACGCCGCGCCACGCCTTGCCCAAAGCCGCACACGCCCCCGCCGCCAGCAGGATTCCCAGCGCTATCCGCGCGCCGCCCGTCAGCAGGAAATGCACAAAATACGCGCAGACAAACGCAAACGCAATCTGAAGCCCAGCATATCCCCAGGCCCGTCCCCGGCCCAGCTCCCGCGAACAGGCGGTAATCGCCGACACGCAAGGAGGAAGGAGCGCCACAAACGTCAGATACGCGCAGGCGGCGGGAAAATCGAACGCCACGCCTCCCGGAAAGAGCACCGCCAGCATTCCCGCTATATTCTCCTTGGCAATCAGACCGCTGACCGCCGCAAACGCCGCACGCCAATCGGTGATTCCCATGGGATAAAACGCATACCGGAACACTCCGCAAAGCTGCGCGAGAAAGCTCTCCTCCGCGGCAACCCGTCCCGAAAACGAAAACGAGGACAAAAACCAGACAATCACGGTGAAAACGAGAACGACCGTGGACACTTTTATTATAAACTGTCTGATCTGAAAAATCAACTTTTTCAGCACGGAAAGGAAATCGGGCGGACAAATTTCCGTCAGTTCCATCACAAATCCCCCGTCGTCTTTGCGGAAAAGCGCGGAGACGCACAGTCCCATGCCCGTCCCCAGCACATACAACAGCACCGCGCCGAGAAAGGTGTTTTCAAACACCGACGAAAGCAGGGTCAGATAGACGGGCAGTTTCGCACTGCACGGCACAAAATACAGCGCGGCCACCGCGCGGCGCTGTACATTCCGGTTTTCCAGGGCCCGCGTCGAAGTGATTGCCGCCGCCGTACAGCCGTAACCGAGCAGGACGGAAAATGCCGCCCGTCCCGACAGGCCGATGCCGGAAAATAATCCGTCCGTCATCACCGCCAGCGCGGACATGAACCCGCTCTCTTCCAGAAGATCGAGAAACAAATACATCAGCGCGATCTGCGGCAGAAAGGAAACCACCCCGCCCGCGCCCAGAATCAATCCGTCGCAGACCAGCGACCGCACCGTCGGGGAATCGATGATTTCGCCCGCTTTTTCCGCCAACCGCGAAAAGAGCGTTTCCGCCAGGCTTTTCAGAAGATCGCCCGGCATTCCCTTGCCGAACGTCAGGAAAAACACCAGCCCCGCCGCCGCAAAAAAAGCAGGCAACGCAAACCCCGCATTCAGAAACAGCCGGTCCTCTTTTCCTCCCGTTGCCCGCGCGGGCAAATATCCTTCCGGAAGTTCCGTTCCCCGGTCATTCTTCCCGTCATTTCCCCCGCCATTCTTCCGGCTTCGTGCCGCTTCGCATTCCGCCCGGTAACCGGCGCCGGACGTCAGCCGGGCCAGTTCTCCCGCAAACGCCGCCACCGACTTTTTGCGCAACGCGTCCACTTCAAAACACCGGAGCCCGAGAGACCTGCCTATCTTTGCGCAATCGATTCTGCCGCCCCGCCGACGGAATCTCCGGCACATCGTCACCCCCAGCACGAGCGGGATTCCCAGCGCAAGAAGCGCCCTCGTCAAACGAAGAGCGCGCACCAGGGTTGAGGCGTCCGCAATCTGTACTGCCAGAAATTCCGTCCCTTCCCGTTTCTGACGCGCGATGTAATCCCCCGCCAAGGTCTCCTCCATGCTCATGCCGTCCAGAGAATACAATCCCGGTAGATCGCACACCGTGCCCAATCCGGAAAAACGGGAAGGCCGCTCGCTCACCCCCACCGTCACCCCGCAATAGTTCCCCGTGCGCCCGTGCCCGCCCGTCAGCGCGTTAAACAATGTGGTTTTTCCGACATTGGGATTGCCGATCAGAAGCAGTTTCAACTCCCCGCCCTCCCCCGGCCCGCGCCCGTCCTTCCGTTTGGTTTTCCGGGTTTTCTTTTGCCGCTTTCTTTCGCCGCACCCGCGCCCGAGATTTCGCGCGCCGTTCCCGACGTCGCCCCGCCGTGCGTTGCATTCTCCGCGAGTCCGCACTCCGCCGTCCCTTTCTCCCTACGCACAAAAATTTTCTTCGCGAGGTCTCTTCTAAGCCCCAGCCGGACCCCGTCCGCTTCCAACAGGAAGGTTCTGCGGAAGAACACCGTTTTCAGCAGGCGGATTTCCGAGCCGGGAAAGACGTTCAGCATTTTCAGGCGTTCCCGCACTTCGGGAGCCGAGTCTATTTTCACAATCCGAGCGCGTTCACCCGCGCACAACACGTCCAATGTTTCCATAGGACAAATATATGCGATAAAAAAAGCGGAGAGACCTTCTCCGCCGAAAAACTTTCTTCTTTCCGCCCCCGGATATTCCATAACGGACCGCGAACCGGGGGCAAAACATTTTCTTTGCCCCTGCCCAAAGGGCCTCCCGAATTCCTCCCTGTTCCCCACAGCCCGTCATTGCGGAAAAAACCTGTTCTCAAAGAAATATCTTTGAAAATTCATCGTCAAAACGCCGTCTCCCGCCAAAAAATAGCACAAAACCCTTTCCGCTTTTTCTTTGATGAAGGTTCCGGCTCCTTACAATATTTCTGAAATCAGTCAATAAGGCCCAGCAAATAGTCTGCACTCACATCGAAAGTTTTGCATATAAAAAAATGCTTTCCGCATTGGGCTGGATTTTCCCCGTCGTCCAATCAGATACGCTCATCGCCGATACCCCCACCTTTTCGGCAAACTTTCTTTTGCTAAGACCTGTTTCTTTGATAAAATCGCTCAATCGGGCAGCAAGTTGATTTTCCATATCTATATTGTAAGATAAATTTTACAAAAAATTATTATCATAAGATATGTCTTATGACGTAATATTTTTATCGTTTTAATTCTTAAATGGGACGATGTATGCTCTATATGGATTTAGACAACGACAAATTTCCGTCTGAACCCGCTTGCATTTCTGAAACGGAGAGGCGGACGCTTTCAGAAAAAATATTTCCTGCTCCCCTCCTTTACGACGAAGCCTTTTTCAAACACAACACAAAATCCGCGCACACTTTTGCAAAGTATGCGCGGATTTTGTGCTGTAATAGAATTTCACGTAATTCGAAATAACAAAGATCAATTTCATCAATTTGTTAGATAACATCCAAACAAATTATTTATAAAATAATTTTACATATGGAAATCAATTAAAATAGAATTATTTGCTTGATATAGCGGATGAACCGGATTGTTGGCTTTTGTTAAATTAATTATTTTCAACTTTTTACCGCTTTCAACGGTCAATAAAGTTAAAATCTGATCAAGACATACTTTTAGATATTTACGCTTGGAAATCAAGTTTCCATAAGCCAATAAAACCTCGCAATTTTGATATTTTTGGACTATTTGCCTGATATATAAAATATTAGCTTTTACCAACGATTGATCGCATTCTAAATGAAGATTATTAGGATTTGTCGCTCGCTGAGGATAAATATTTAACATAATCCAATTTTCATATCCATTGTATTTACTGATATTTATAATTTTCTTAATGGTGTTATCTAAATTATTCGGACAAGCTATACTTGGATTTATTCCAAAACTGATAAGCGTTTTTCTTGCGGGATTGAAAACCTGTCCTAAAACAAACCTTGCTGAGTTATCTTCATTATTTTCATAAAGCCACTGCATAATGCAACCTTTTTAAAAAAATTGACAGCTATATTACACAAAGAAGTGTAAAAGGCGACACCTGGAAAGGTATCGCCTTTTTTTTGGTGGAGATAACGAGATTCGAACTCGTGGCCTGTACGTTGCGAACGTACCGCTCTACCAACTGAGCCATATCCCC
>DVMZ01000148.1 GCA_018714725.1 Candidatus Scatosoma pullistercoris | reverse complement strand
TAACCGGATGCATACCTTTCCGTCCGCGTAGTGTAAAGAGGGGGAAGAGATACTCGGATGAGTGTATTTGTCCGATTTTACGCCGGGCAGCGCGCTTGTTTTGAACAGCTCGGACAAACGGGCCTGTATCGGGGCGGAATCGTCGGCGAGTATCATATTATGTGTGGCATAATATTCGTCTCGGTCCAGTTCAGCCGTCTGGATTCCGTCAGGGCGGGTGAAGGTTTCCGGCGGGCGATCCCGGTAAAGATATTCGTTGATTTTGAGGAGAATGTTGGCCGGAAGTCCGCCGCCCGTGAGATCGGTGAGGGAATTGTCGGCGTTGCCCAGCCATACGCCGACGACGTCTGCCGTCGTGCAGGAAACCGCATAGGCGTCCGTGTTGCCCTTTTCCGTTCCGCTGGTCCCGGTCTTTGCCGAAATGTCGAACGGGAGGGAACGAAGTTTTTTGGCAGTGCCGGTCTTTACGGCGGTTTTCATCATATCGTTGACAAGGTAGGCGGTTTCTTCCGAAAAAACCCTTGTCGGCCGGGAAACTCTTTTATAGGCGGTGAATCCGTCGATGACGATTTCCCGGATAAAGCCGGCGGGTTGATATTCTCCGCCGCCGGGAAATACCGAATAAGCGGCGAGCAGGTCACCGAGGGAAAAACCGTTCTTCATGCCGCCGAGCGCCAAAGCCAGCGAATAGTCTTCTTCCGGAATTTCCAGACCCATTTTTTGCATATAACGGGCGGCTTTTTCCACGCCGACGGAGTTCAGGATTTTTACGGCGGGGACGTTCAGGCTGCGTGCGAGACATTCTCTTGCGCTCACATATCCGTTGTAGGTATCTCCGAAATTCTTTGGAGAATAGCCTCCGAAATCTGTTTTCTCGTCGAGGACGGGGGTCGCGGGGGCGATGATGTTTTCTTCGACGGCGGGCCCGTACACCATCAGCGGTTTGATCAGGGAGCCCGGCAGCCGCCGGATCGTACCCGCCGTGGAATAATAGGCCTTGAAGCCGTGCGTTGCGTTGTCCAGGACGGCGTAAGTTTTGTCCGTTTCGCTCATCTCGCCGAGGGATTCCAGAAAACTCTGGGTATCGGGATCCAGCCAGGTGTAGATACGCAAAGTACCGCCGATGGTGAAGCTGTATCGCTCGGCCAGCGATTCCAGTTCGTCGAACACTCTGTCGGAGTAACTCCTGTCAAATCCCGATATCGAAGGAGTTTCCGGCAAAGGCGTTTCCAGGGCTTCCGCTTCTTCTCCGGCGTCGATATGGCCCTGTTTGCGCATGGCTTTCAGGACGGTTTTTTTGCGGCTCAGGCAGTTTTCCGGGTGACGGAAGGGAGAATAATTGTTGGGAGAGCGCACGAGTCCGGCGAGAATAGCGGAATCGGAAAGCGAGAGATCGGCTGGCTCTTTTCCGAAATAGAAACGGGCGGCCGATTGCAGGCCGAAACAACTGTGCCCAAAATAGATGGTGTTGAGATATTTTTCGAGAATCTGGTCTTTGGAATATCTTTTTTCCAGCTCTTTGGTCAGTTTGAATTCCCTGAGTTTCCGGCGGATGGTCTTTTCCTGGGAAAGATGGGTGTTTTTGATGAGTTGCTGAGAAATGGTGGAGGCGCCTTCCCGGAAGGACCGGGATTTCAGATTTTCCCACGCGGCTTTGAGCATGCGTTTGTAAGCAAATCCGTGGTGTTTATAAAAATCCTTGTCTTCGGTGTCGATAAACGCCCATTTGGTCTGTTCCGGGAGAGTTTCCAGCCGGAAATTTTCATGAGGAACGGCCGGAGAAGACGCGTGTACCGCTTCGTCGTTTTTGTCGAAAATCTCTATTTTGTCGTCGGAAAGGACAAGTTTTTTCTCGTCGAGAACGGCGTCGTGCGTGATCGCCACATAGCCGGCCGTTGCCCCGAGGAATACCGCGGAAACAAGCGCGGCGGTTATCAGAAGAAATCCGGAAAATTTTTTCATCGCGAATAGTATTTGCGGAACGGGATTTTTTATGACGAAATCGGGCGGGAAGCGCGCAAAGACTTGATAAAATTTTCGGAAAAGTGTATAATGAAAGAAAAACCTAAAGACAGGAAGTTTATGGAAAAAAAATACCGTATCGTCACATACGGCTGTCAGATGAACGTACACGAATCGGAAAAGATCGCAGGGCTTTTGTACGGAATGGGCTACCGGGAGACGAAAGAGGACGCGGAGGCGGATATTATCGTTTTCAATACCTGTTGCATCCGCGAGAATGCGGAAAATCACGCATTCGGCAATATCGGCGCCCTGAAAAAACTCAAAAAGCGCAAACCCGATCTTCTGATCGCCGTCGGCGGCTGTATGACCCAGGAAACGGGAAAGGCGGAACAGCTCAAAGAAAAATTTCCGTTTATCGATATTATTTTCGGTACGCTCAATCTCGAGCGACTGCCCGAACTCATCCGCCTCCGGTTGGCAGAAAAGCGCAAAGTTGTGGAAATCCGGGATAAGGAGGGGGAGATAGTCGAAGGAGAAACGCCCCTTCGGACGAGTTATCCCAACGCCTGGGTGAATATCATGTACGGCTGCAACAACTTCTGTTCCTACTGTATCGTGCCGTATGTGCGCGGCCGGGAACGGTCGAGAAAGCCCGAACATATTCTTGCCGAAGTGAAACAGCTGGTGGCGGAAGGGTATCGGGAAATCACGCTGCTCGGGCAGAACGTCGATTCTTACGGTTCGGACGGGACGACGGGCATGACCTTTGCCGAACTTCTGGACGCGGTTGCGTCCGTGGAGGGAAAATTCCGGTTGCGGTTTATGACGAGTCACCCCAAGGATTTCGGGGAAGACGTCGTGAATGTGATGGCAAAGCACCGGAAGATCTGCCGGCTGGTACATCTTCCCGTTCAATCGGGCTCCGACCGGATTCTCCGCGCGATGAACCGGCGGTATACCGCGGAAAAATATCTCTCGGAAATTTCCATGCTCAAATCCCGTTTTCCGGAAGCGGAAGTGACGACAGATATCATTGTGGGTTTTCCCGGCGAGACGGAGGAGGACTATCAGGCGACGGAAGCGCTCGTACGAAAAGCGGATTTCGCTTCGGCGTTCACCTTTGTCTATTCTCCGCGTTCGGGCACGCGGGCGGCGGAGATGGAAAATCAGATCCCCGCGGATATTCAGAAAGACCGGATCATGCGTCTGGTCGCGTTGGTCAATTCTCTCACGCGGCAAAAATCGGAAAAATACGTCGGAAAGACGGTGGAAATCCTCTGCGAGGACTACGACGCGAAAAAGAAATTATATCTCGGCCGGGACGAATTCGGCCGCATGGGGTACTTTG
>DVMZ01000147.1 GCA_018714725.1 Candidatus Scatosoma pullistercoris | reverse complement strand
GGTCAAGTACCGCGTGGAGAAATTCACCGGTATGATCGTCGATACCGTCAACGTCAATGTCATCGGGGTAAAACTGTAAAGAACGCTTTGCGCAGGTCCGTTCCGGCTTTGCGCTTTTTTCCGTGTTTTCTATTTCGGGCATATCGCGGGGCGGCCGATTTTCATCGGTCTGTCTTTGCGTTTTTGAAGTAACCCGTTCGTCGTTCCGCCGCAGAGCCGGCGGCAGTATACCCCCTTTTATTCTTAATCGATCAAAGGAGCATGTATAATGCAGAAAACGATAAACAGCACCGAATTCAGAAAGATGATCACCATCGGTGCCAGACTGCTGGAAAATAACCGGGCGAAGGTGGACGCGCTCAACGTGTTCCCCGTTCCCGACGGGGACACGGGCACGAATATGTCGCTGACCATGCAGTCGGCGGTGAAGGAGCTTTCCGCCTGTCCTTCCAACGCGTTTATGGAAGTGTGCGACAGCGTTTCCAAGGGCGCGCTCAAAGGCGCGAGAGGAAATTCCGGCGTCATCCTTTCCCAGATTTTAAGAGGCATTTGTTCGGTTTTGCGCGAGTGCGGCAAGGAATTTGACACCAGGACGTTCGCCAAAGCCATGGAAGCGGGCACGAAAGTCGCTTACGGCGCCGTGTCGGTGCCCAAAGAGGGCACTATTCTCACCGTCGTCAGAATGATGAGCGAAAGCGCGCCCAAGATCGCCTCCAAGAAAAAGAACTTCGAGGATTTCTTTGCGGACGTGATCGCGGAGGGCGATAAGGCGCTTGCGAAAACCCCCGAACTGCTGCCCGTGCTGAAAAAAGCGGGCGTCGTGGACAGCGGCGGCGTCGGACTGATGACCATTATGCGCGGATTTCTCGCCGCGCTCACGGGCGAGGACGTCGGCGCGGACGTACAGACGCAGGCGGAGGACAAACCGCAGGCCGAGTTCGGCGACAATTCCGATATCATCAATCTCGACCTCGGCGAAATTCAGTTCGCGTACTGCACGGAATTTTTCATCATCAATCTGAAAAAGAGCACGACCCTTTCGGACATCGACCGCCTGCGCGAACGGCTGATGCGGCTCGGCGACAGCGTCATCTGCATCGGCGATCTGGAAATGGTCAAAGTGCATGTGCATACCAATATGCCGGGCGTGGCGCTCACCTATGCGCTGGAACTGGGCGAGCTCGACCGGCCCAAAATCGAAAACATGCTGGAACAGAACCGTCAGCTCCGCGCCAAGCGGGAGGCGGAAAAGAAGGAAATGGGCATGCTTTCCATCTGTGCGGGGCAGGGGCTTGCGGATATTTTCAAGGACCTGTTCGTCGACCGCGTCATCGAAGGCGGGCAGACGATGAACCCTTCCGCCAGCGATATCGCCACGGCGGCGCAGAAGATCAACGCGGAAAACATCTTTGTCTTCCCCAACAATAAAAATATCATCCTGGCGGCGGAACAGGCCCGGGCGCTGGTCGAAAACCGCGTGATTCACGTCATCCCCACGAAAAACGTGCCGCAGGGATTCGCCGCGGCGCTGGAATTCAATCCCGAAGCCAGCGTGGAAGAGAACAAGACCAATATGATCCACGCCCTGGACAACGTCAAGGCGGGCCAGGTCACCTATGCGGTGCGCGATACGTCGATGAACGGATTCTCTATCAAACAGGGCGACATCATCGGTCTGGACGATAAGAAAATACTGGCAAAGTCTTCTTCCGTCGAAGAGACGGTGCTTAAACTCATCGCCCACATGAAAGAGGATTCTCATCAGGTCATCACCCTCTATTACGGCGAGGACGTCAAGGAAGAAGAGGCTGCGGCCATCTGCCAGACCATCGCGGAAAAATACCCCGATTGCGATGTCGATTATCACAGCGGCGGTCAACCGGTGTATTATTATATGATTTCTCTGGAATAAATGTATATTTGTTTGATTTATTCACAGAATGACTACTGAGAAAATGAGGAGAGTACTCCTTGATCGGGGACGGAAGTCCCCTGTACGATAGATGATGCACCCGGGATCGCATAGTCAGGCGCTTCCGGATTCTGCGAAAGACGAGCGTTAGCGGGAGGAGCGGCGGAGCTGTTTCTTCCGCTTTCTGTTTTCGGGATACGCGAAAGCCGGGCCGTCCGGCCGTCCGGAGGACAAGCCGGCCGGAAACGGTTCAGTCGGAAACGGCTCAGCCGGGTCGGGTAAGCCGGGGCGAGGCTAGGGCGGCGGACGCGGAGGCACAAAGAGGAGGGCGAGAGACGATGAAGCTGACGGCGCTTCGGATGATCAACGAAAAAAGGGAGAAGGATTTCAATAAGCTGGGGGTGTTTGAAGCGGAGGATCTCGTCCGCTTTTATCCGCGCGCTTATCTCGATCTCACCGAGCGCTCCTCGCTGAGGACGGCCTATCACAACGACATGGTGCTGGTCGCCTGCGAAGTGGTGCGCGTCGCGCCCGTCAATTATATGTCCCGGCTGAAGACGGTGAAGGCGTATTGCAACCAGGACGGCCTGCCCTTTACGGTGATCTGGTTCAATCAGCCGTATGTGCGGGACAAGCTGAAAGCGGGGGAATATCTCTTTTACGGCCGGGTGCAGAACAAATACGGCCAGGTGTCGCTGGTCAATCCCTCTTTCGAGCCGCTGGAAAAAAACGACCGGCTGAAAGGCATCATACCGGTGTATCCGCTGAAAGGCTCCCTGACGCAGAAAATCGTGCGCGGCGCGGTGGCGGAGGCTTTGAAAAAGGCGAAAATCGACAGCGTGATTCCCGGTCCCGTCATTGAAAAATACGGCCTGCCCTCGCTGGCGAGGAGCTTTTTCGATATTCACAACCCGCCCGATCTCGAATCGCGGGATATTGCCGCCGAACGGCTGGCGCTGGAAGAATATTTTATTCTCATTTCCGCATTCAAGATCATCAAGGGCGGCAAAGAGGACGTCCGCATTCACCGTTACGGCGTGAGCGCCGGGGAAGTGAAGGCGTTTGCGGAGCGGTTCGGCTTTGAATTCACCGACGGCCAGAAGCGCGCGGTGAACGAGATTTTCGAGAATCTGCGCGGTCCGTCCCGGATGAACCGGCTGTTGCAGGGGGACGTGGGCAGCGGCAAGACGGCGGTGGCGCTCTGCGGCATTTTCATGGCCGTCCGAAGCGGGTACGCCGCGGCGTATCTGTCGCCCACGGAAGTGCTCGCCGCGCAGAATTATGCGCTGCTCTGCCGGTATTTTCCCGACTATCGGGTGGGGTATCTCGCGGGCGGCATGACGGCGAAGGAAAAGCGGGAGCTGAAAGAAGCGCTCCGCCGCGGGGAAATCGACATCGTCTGCGGGACGCACGCGATGATTCAGGGGGACGTGGACATTCCCCGGCTGGCGTTCATCGTCTGCGACGAACAGCACCGTTTCGGCGTGGCACAGCGCAACGCGCTGGCGGAAAAGGGGGAAGGCGCCGATATGCTGGTCATGAGCGCGACCCCCATTCCCCGCACTCTCTCCCTGATTTTTTACGGCGATCTGGACATCACGACCATTCCGGACAAACCCAAAGCGCGGCAGGAAGTGGCGACTTCCGTCGTTTCCGCTTCCCGGTACGAGGATATGCTCGACTATATCGGCGGCGAGGTGCGCGCGGGAAAGCAGGCGTATTTTGTCTGTTCCAAAATCGACGAGGACGACGAAGAGGGGACGCTGATCAGCGTCAAGGAACTGTTCGAGGAACTGAAAGGCCGGCTTCCGTTCGTGCGGTTTGCGCTGTTGCACGGGCGCATGAAGGACAAGGAAAAGGCGGAAGTCATGCAGGCGTTCAAGGAAAGGCAGTATGATTGCCTGGTATCCACGACAGTCATCGAAGTGGGCGTGGACGTGCCGAACGCCACAATCATGGTGATTTATAACGCGGAGCGGTTCGGGCTTTCCCAGCTTCATCAGCTTCGCGGGCGCGTGGGCCGGGGCAGTGAAAAGAGCTACTGTTTCCTCCTGATGGGCGCGGAGAGCGACAGCGCGCGGGAACGGCTGATGACCCTGAAAAACAACACCGACGGGTTCAAAATTGCGGAAAAGGACCTCGAAATGCGGGGCAGCGGCGACTTTTTCGGCACCCGGCAATCGGGAAAAGTGCTGGGCGAGATCCGCAATCTGCACTATCCCGCCGGGGTGATTTTCGCGGCGAAAAAGATGTCCGACGAGACGTTCGAGGGACATTTTGACACGGAGGCGCTGCGCGAGGCGGCGCTGAAAAAATACAACAGCCTGAAAGACGTCGTGCTCAACTGATTTCCGGCCGGGCGCCGCGGCAATTCTGCCGCGGCGCCCGGCCGTTCTGCCCCCCCGTGCAGGGAAAAGAGCGCAAAAAAGCAAAGGGAAACGAAGATGGAAAACAAAGAGAAGTAACTGAGAGGAAACAAAAGCGGGAAAATGAAAGGGAGAATGAAAAGGGGAACAATGCGAAAGAAAAAGAGGTGAAAAGCGAAGGAGCGGCAGAAGAAAAAGAAAAAAGGACAGCGAAAGAAGAAAAAAGAGGAGGAGAGAGAACGTAAAAAGAGAGGGGCGCAAGAGGCAAGAAGGGGAAAAGCGCGTCGCCGCGCCGGGCCCGAAACGCCGGGAATCGGGAAAAGAAAACGGGGCAGGGTTGCGACGGGCGGAATGAAAAGGGAACGGGGCGGCAGAGAAAAATATTCTTTGCCCGATTTTTGCCCCTCATCATATTGACGAAAGGCGGAATTTGTAGTATAATAGGCGAGGAGTGACAGAAAATGAATTATTATAAATTGCCCGCGGGGGTGCAGGACGTACTTCCCGAGGAATACTATAACCTCTCTCTGCTCTCTCGGCGGCTGGAAGAAAAATTCCGGCTGGCGGGCTGTCGGTTTGTGCAGAGTTCGGCGCTGGAATATTACGATACGTTTGCCGAGATCCGCAACCGGATTCCCCAGCGGACGATGTTTAAGATGACGGACGGAGACGGGGCGCTTCTCGTCCTGCGCCCGGATATGACGCTGGCCGTTTCGCGGATCGCCGCCACCAAGCTGAAAGACGAAAAGGCGCGGCTCGCCTATATCGGAGAAATCTGGAACAATTCCGAGGCGACGGGAAATCTTTCCCAGCGCGAAATTCTGCAGGCCGGCGTCGAGTTTCTGGGCGAAGAGGGCGCGTTTTCCGACGCGCGGATCATCGCCTTCGCCGTCGAGTGCATGCAGGCGGCGGGGCTGTCCGATTTTACCGTGGACGTCGGTCACGTCGGCTTTTTCAAGGGGCTTCTTTCGGGCGCGGGGCTGAGCGAATCGCTCACCGAACGCATCCGCGTCGCGATCAACGCCAAGGATTCCATCGGGGCGACCATGCTCCTGAAAGAGTCGGGCGTGGGCGGCCGGGCGGCCGAGGCGGTGCAGGCGCTTCCCTCGCTGTTCGGCGGGGAAGAAGTGTTCGCCCGCGCGGAAAAACTCACGGACGATCCCACCGCGCTCGCGGCGATCGCGCACCTGAGAAAAGTACATCGGCTTCTGAAACGCTTCGGCTGTGAAAACTATGTCTCGTTCGATCTGGGCGCCGTCAAGAGCCTGTCCTATTATTCGGGCATTGTCTTTACGGGGCTGACCAAGGCGTTGGGCGCGGCGGTCCTGAGCGGCGGACGATATGACCGGCTGGCCGACGATTTCGGAAAACATATTCCCGCCGTCGGATTCGCTATGGGCTTAAAGCGCATTCTCATCGCGCTGGAACGGGACGGGAAAGTCTGTACGCCGCCTCCCCCTTACGCCGTGATCGTGGCCGGGCCGGGCGCGGAAGCGGAAGCGTATGCGGAATATCTCCGCCTGACCGCGGACGGCAAAACCGCAGACCTCTGGACGGGCGGGTACGAGGACGGCCTTGCGTATGCGAAGCGGAAATCGCCCGAGGTCATTCTCGTCGCGACGGAAAAGGGGGTGGAGAAGATATGATATCGGTCGCTCTGGCAAAGGGCAGGCTTGCGAACGAAAGCGCGGAACTCTTGGAAAAGTGCGGCGTGGACGCTTCGGTGGTCTTTTCGGACACCCGGAAGCTCGTCCTCGAAAGTCCGGATAAAAAATTCTCTTTCTTTCTCGTCAAGCCCGCCGACGTGCCCACTTATGTGGAATACGGGATCGCCGACCTCGGCATCGTCGGAAAGGATACGTTGCTCGAACACGAGAAGGACCTTTATGAAATGCTCGATCTCAAATTCGAGCCCTGCCGCCTCTGCGTGGCGGGGTATCCCGAAAAGAAAGAGCTGTTGACCAATCCTCACCTCCGGGTGGCGACGAAATATGTGCATACGGCCCGGAAACTGTACGCCGAACGGGGGGAGGAAGTGGAGATCATCCCCTTGAACGGCTCGATCGAGCTGGCGCCCGTCACCGGGCTTTCCGACGTCATTTTCGACGTCGTCCAGACGGGCGGAACCCTGCGTGCGAACGGGCTGGTCGTCCTCGAAGAGGTGTTCGACATCTCCGCGCGGCTGGTTGTCAATAAGGTCAGCCTGAAAACCAAAGCGGGCGAGATTCTGCCCCTCATCGATAAAATGCGGGAGATTGTCGGCTGAATACAAACGGCATAAAAACGGCCGGCTGAAATCCGCACGTCTGAAAATTCCCGCATATGCGGGGCGGGACATATGCCGCAAAGCCGGCGGAGCCGCTTTGCGGCGCCGGATGGTTGCGGTCCGGAATATTCCGGAATATTCCGGTCATTGTCGGGAAACGGCGAAGGAGAGCCATGAAAATTTATACGAGTGAAAACTGCGGCGAGCTCATCAGACAGAGCGTCGCGGAAGACGAAAAAGTCGCGGCGGTGGTGCGCGCGATCGTGAAAGACGTCCGGGAGAACGGGGATAAAGCGCTGTTTTCCTATGAGGAGAAATTTGATTTTACGCCGCTTACCGCGGAGAGCGTCCGCGTCAGCGAGCGGGAGTTTGCGGAGGCCTATGCGAAAGTGGACCCCGCGCTGTTGGAATCCCTCCGGCGGGCGAAGGCGCGGATTCTCGCCTATCACGAACGGGACGGAAAAGCCGGCAGTTCGGAGACGGACGAAACGGGTCGGACGACGGGATATGTGCTCCGCCCGGTGGAGCGCGCGGGCATTTATGTCCCCGGCGGCACGGCGCCCCTGTTTTCCTCGGTGTGCATGGGGATTCTGCCCGCAAAGGCGGCGGGGGTGAAGCATATCTACATGGCGACGCCCGCGAAAGAGGGGAAGATCAGCCCAGCGACGCTGGTGGCGGCGAAGGAATGCGGCGCGGAAGCGGTGTTCAAAATGGGCGGCGCGCAGGCGATCGCGGCGTTTTCCTACGGTACGGAAAGCGTGCCCTCCGTGGACGTCATCGCAGGGCCGGGCAACATTTATGTGACGCTTGCGAAAAAGGAAGTGTACGGGAAGGTCGGCATCGATATGCTGGCGGGTCCCAGCGAAATCCTCATCATCGCCGACGGCTCGGCGGATGTGGAATATGTGGCGGCGGATATGCTGTCCCAGGCGGAACACGACAAGCGTTCCCGGGCCATCGTGCTCACGGACGACAGCGCGTTTGCGGGAAAACTCGCGACGGAGGTCGCCCGGCAGTGCGCCCTGCTGCCCCGCCGGGAAATCGCGGAGGCGGCCCTCGAAAACGGCGGCGGGATCGTGTTGGTCGGGTCGATGGAAGAGGCGGCGGAAATCGCCGACCGGATCGCGCCCGAACACCTTGAGATCTATACGGCGGAGCCGGAAACCCTGCTGCCGCTCATTCACAACGCGGGCGCGGTGTTCCTCGGCGGATATACTCCCGAACCGGTCGGGGACTATTTTGCCGGCCCCGATCATATCCTGCCCACCGGCGGCACGGCGCGCTTTTTCCAGGTGCTTAACCGGGATACCTTTCTCCGGAAAATGAGCGTCATCCGCTATTCCTCCGAAGCGTTGAAAGCGGACGGGGCGGACATCGTCCGGCTGGCGGAAAACGAAGGACTGTACGCGCACGCGAACGCCGTCCGCCTGCGGATGAAAAAGTGAAAATGGAATAAAAAGGTCGGAAAGAGGCGGGAAAGTGCTGAAAACCGACCGGAAAACAAACGGAAACCGGCCGGAGAGGGCGTTTGTCCCGGAAGCGGAAGAAAGACAATTTGCAACAGGGCAGACAAACACGCAAGAAGGAAGAAAAGGACGGGGAAGCCCGTCGGAAAGAGTTACGGCCGGCAACCGCCGGCAAAAGGAGGAAAGGGTATGGCACAGCGGACAGCGGAAATCAAGAGAAAGACGGCGGAGACGGAAATTTTCCTCTCGCTCGATCTGGACGGAGACGGCGCGGGCGGCATGGACAGCGGCATCGGGTTTCTCAACCATATGCTGGAACTCTTCAAGGTGCATTCGGGCATCAATCTGTCCGTCGTCTGTCACGGCGACACGGAAGTGGACGCCCACCATTCGGCGGAGGACATCGCGATCGTGCTCGGCGAGGCCTTCCGCGAAGCGCTCGGCACCCGCAAGGGAATCGAGCGTTTTGCCGACTGCGTGGTGCCCATGGATGAGACGGCGGCGCTGGTGGCCGTCGATCTCAGCGGCCGGGGCTATCTTTCCTATGACTGCCCGGAGCTTTCGGACGGCAAATGCGGGGACTTTGATACCGAACTCGTTGAAGAATTTCTGCGCGCGTTCTGCTATCGGGCGGGGGTCAACGCCTATGTGAAGATGCTCAAAGGCGGCAACCGCCACCACCAGGCGGAAGCGGTGTTCAAAGGGCTGGCGCGCTGTATGAAAAAAGCGGCGGCCGTCACTTCTTCCCGCATGCCCTCTTCCAAGGGAGTGCTGGAATGACGGGAATCATCGATTACGGAGCGGGCAATCTGCGTTCGGTGCAAAAGGCGCTGGAATATCTCGGCGAACCCGACGTCATCTCGGACTCGGAGTCTGTACTGGACGGGTGCGATCGGCTGATTCTGCCCGGCGTCGGCGCGTTCGGGCAGGGCATGGAAGCGCTGAACGCGAAAAAATTGCCTGAGTATATCCGCCGTCGCGCAAAGGAAGTGCCCGTTCTGGGCATCTGTCTCGGCATGCAGTTTCTCATGCGCCGCTCGTTTGAGGACGGCGAGCATGCGGGGCTGGGGTTTTGCGACGGCGACGTGATCCGCTTTCGGGAAGGAAAGGTGCCTTCGATCGGCTGGAATTGCGTTTCCGCACTCCGTTCGCCGCTGTTTTCGGGCATTCCCGAGGGCAGTGAGTTCTATTTCGTGCACAGCTATTACGCCCCCGTCGGCGAATATACCATCGCCCGCGCGGAATACGGCGTGCCCTTTTCCGCCGCGGTCTGGGACGGAAAAAACGCGTACGGCGTGCAGTTTCACCCCGAAAAGAGCGGGGAAAAAGGCCTGGCCCTCCTGCGAAATTTCGTGCGCCTGAACGGCTGAACGACGGCATGACGGCATGACGGAACGTCCGGGAAGCGAAGAGAAGCGGAGACAGAGACGGGATAAAACGGGAAGGCGCCGGCGCGGACAAGCCGGGTGAGAGAGGAGAAAAGAGGAGTCGGGCGAAAGCGCCGAAAGGAGTTGGAAGGATGAAATTATTTCCGGCCATTGATATACTGGACGGCAGGGCGGTGCGGCTCCTGTACGGGAGGCGGGAGGAAGTGACCGATTACGGACTTCCTTTGGAACGGGCGAAATTGTGGAAGGACGCGGGCGCGGAATTTTTGCACGTCGTCGATCTGTCGGGCGCGTTCGAGGGGACAAGCCGGATCAATCGGGAAATCGAGAAAATCGCGGCGCTGGGCGTGAAAGTGCAGAGCGGCGGGGGCTTGCGGACCATGCAGTCCGTTGCCGACCGGCTGAACGCGGGCGCGGCGCGGGTGGTGCTCGGCACGGTTGCCGTCACCGATCCGGAACTGTTCCGCGCGGCGGTGGAAAAGTACGGGGAGAGAATCGTGGCGGGCATCGATTGCCGGAACGGGTTTGTGTCCGTGCGCGGCTGGACGGAGGAGAGCGGCGAGACGGGCGCAGAGTTCGGGCGGCGCGCGAAGGCTCTGGGCGTCACCTGCTGCGTATTCACCGACGTGTCAAGGGACGGCGCGCTGAAAGGCCCGGCCGTGCGGGCGACGGCGGAACTCGCCCGGGAAACGGGGCTCGACGTCATCGCTTCGGGCGGAATTTCCACGATGGCCGACCTCGACGAACTCGCGGCGCAGGGAGTGTACGGCGCCATTCTCGGCCGTTCCGTCTACGAGGGAACGATCGATCTGAAAGCGGCGATCGGGCGCTTCGGGAACTGAATAAGCCTCCCGGAAGTCCGCGCGGCGGAAAATTGCGGCCGGAATCCGGGCGGAAAAAGCAACTCATAAGAAGGAATCTATAAAGAATTTACGGAAATTGCGGCAAGGACGGCAAGAGGGGCAATCGGGCGCTGCCGGTTGCGGCAAATCGGGACGGAAACAATGCTTTGTAAAAGGATAATACCCTGTCTGGACTTAAAGGACGGCAGGGTGGTGAAGGGAGTAAATTTTGTCTCGTTGCGGGACGCGGGCGACCCCGTCGAAGCGGCGAAGAGCTACAATGCCGCGGGAGCGGACGAGATCGTGTTTCTCGACATCACGGCGAGCGCGGACGGGCGGAAAACCCGGCTGGACGTCATTTCCCGGGCGAGCGAGCAGGTGTTCATACCGCTGACGGTAGGCGGGGGGATCGCCTCGGTGGAGGATTTTTCCACACTGCTGTCCTGCGGCGCGGACAAGATCGCGGTGAACTCGGCGGCGATCGACCGTCCGGAACTCATCTCGGAGGCGGCGATGAAGTTCGGCAGCCAGTGCGTGGTGCTGGCGGTGGACGCGAAACGCCGTCCGGGCGGAGGCTGGAACGTCTGGAAGCACGGCGGACGGATCGATACGGGTCTGGACGCGGCGGAGTGGATTTCCCGGGCGGAAAAACTGGGCGCGGGGGAGATACTTCTCACCAGCATGGACGCGGACGGAACCAAGGCGGGCTATGATGTGGAACTGACGCGCGCGGTGTCCGAACTGGTGAATGTGCCCGTCATCGCCTCGGGCGGTGCGGGGACGATGGAACATTTTCGGGAAGTTCTGACCGAGGGAAAGGCAGACGCGGCGCTGGCGGCGTCCCTCTTCCACTTCGGCGAGCTGCGTATAAAGGATCTGAAAAATTATTTGTCGGAACGGGGCATTCCCGTAAGAGGAGGTTATCATGGCTGAGATGAAGACGAAAAAAGTCAATCTGGACGAGCTGAAATTCGACGAGAAAGGACTGATTGCGGCAATCGCGCAGGACTATGAGAGCGGCGAAGTGCTGATGCAGGCGTTCATGAACCGGGAAGCGGTGGAAAAGACGCTGGAAACGGGATATGCGCACTATTACAGCCGTTCGAGACAGACGCTCTGGAAGAAGGGCGAGACGAGCGGGCACACCCAGAAGGTCGTCACGGCTTTTCTCGATTGCGATAAGGATTGTATCCTTCTGAAAGTGCGCCAGAAGGGCGTGGCATGCCATACGGGGACGTACAGCTGTTTTTCCGAGCAGATCAAGGGCGGGGAAAACGAAATCGGCGCCGAGATGTTCGGGAAGCTGCAGCGCATCGTCGAGGACCGGAAAAAGAACCCCGAAGAGGGCTCGTACACCAGTTTCCTCTTTGCCCGCGGCATCGATAAAATCGCGAAAAAGACGGGCGAAGAGGCGGTGGAGCTGGTCATCGCTTCCAAAAACGAGGACAAGGGCGAAGTGATCGGAGAAGCCGCCGACTTCCTCTATCACATGATGGTGATGCTCGCCGAAAAGGGCGTGAAACTGTCCGAAGTGTGTTCCGAGCTGTATAAGAGAAACAAATAAATTCTGCCGCCGGAGAAGGGGAAAGACTTTCTTTCCGGCACAGGCAGGGATTTGACGACGGGCGCCCGGCCGCAATATTGCGGCCGGGCGCCTTATGTTTTGCGGCCGGATACTTTATCTTTTACGGTCGGTCGTCTTATGCTTTGCGGATAAAAAAGCTGAAGTCCGTTAAAATTTTCCCCGTCATCCCGGAACCTCTTTTCTTCCCGGTATCAAGGCAATCCCCGTAAAAATTTTCTGTAAGAGCGGAAGACGCAGGCACAGCGGGCGGCGGAAGAACGTCGGCCGTTTCGGAAACCGGAAGACGGAAAAGCGGGAAAAGAGCCGTTTCTGAAATGCGGGCTGCCGCATACGACAAAATTCCCCGGAAAACGCGGAAAAGAGTCAAAAAAACTCCGCCGTATCGTGGTATGATTTTCTATGCAGAAAAAAATCAGACGGGAAAAAAGGCAGGGAAAGGTACATATGGCAAGGAAAATCGTCGTCACGTCGGGAAAGGGCGGGGTGGGGAAAACCACCGTTGCCGCCAATCTCGGCGCGCAGCTTTCGCGGCGCGGGGAGCGTGTGATTCTCTGCGACACCGATTTCGGACTGAATAATATGGACGTGGTGACGGGGGTGGAAAATCTCGTCGTCTACGACATCGTGGACGTCATCGAGGGGCGTTGCCGGGCCAAACAGGCGCTCATCCGGCACCCCGATTTCGGAAATCTCTATATTCTTGCCAGCAATCATTCCGCGCCCGAACGCTACATTTCCCCGCAGGCGGTGAAACTGGTGCTGGACAATCTCTCCCCGCAGTTTGATTTCATTCTCGTGGACTGTCCCGCGGGAATCGACGAGGGCTTCCACCGCGCGGTGGCGACGGCGGACGAGGCGATCGTCGTCACGACGCCGCACATCTCCGCGCTCCGGGACGCGGATAAGGTGATCACCGTCCTGAAAAGTTACGAACCGAAATCCGTGAAAGTGGTGATCAACATGGTGCGGGGAGATATGCTGCTGTCGGGGGAGATTCTTTCCCCGCAGGAGATCGAGGAGATTCTGAAAACGCCCGTGCTCGGCATTCTGCCCGAGGAGGACGACGTATTTCTGAATAATCTTTCCGACAAAACGCGGGCTTTCCGCCTGCTTGCCTCCAACCTGCTCGCCGATAAAAACCGCCTGTATGACGTGACGCGGAAGTATACGGGGGTGTTCGGGAATCTTCGCAGACTGTTGAGAAAGGGACTCTGAGGAGGAATGCATGAGGAAGGTCAGAGATAATTTTGCCCGCACCAACAACGTCATTCAGTCGGACAAGTCGGTGATGAGCGACGGCTGCAAATCTCTCGTATTGCAGGATTTTGCACGGATATTTGAGGAATATTTCGAGCTGAACGGATTGCCGGAAATGGAAATCGTGTTCGATCGCGGGGTCTACAAAGTGAGCGTGACGTTTGAGGCGGATCGCGTAAAAAAATTCAACGTATTGAAATAAAAATGCGGAAAACGGGTGACAAAACCGCATTTTTCGTATGCGCGGGGGAGGAAAAAGTTGACGAGGCGGCCGCTTTTCATGTATAATATCCGGGAAGGAAAAATTTGGCGCGCGTTGCGCGCTTCGGAGGAAATATCATGGCAAACAGACTTTTTGAAATTGTCACCGATTCGGCGAGCGATCTGCCCTCGGAATACTTTGAAAAACACGGCGTGGAGTGCATTCATCTGGGTCTGATGATGAACGGGGTGAATTACGAAGGAGAGGACGGAAGCCCGCTCGACGTGCGGGAATTTTATGCCTCTCTCCGCTCGGGGGCGATGCCTACGACCTATCAGGTGACGGCGGAAGCGGCGAAACCGCATTTTGAGAAATTTCTCAAAGCGGGCAGAGACGTGCTGGCCGTCGCGTTTTCTTCCGGGCTTTCGGGCACGGAAGGCAGCTATCGCATGGCGGCGAAAGAGCTGAAAGAAAAATACCCCGACCGCGAAATCGTCGTCGTGGATTCCCTCTGCGCGTCGATGGGGCAGGGGCTGTTTGTCGATTACGTCGTCAGAAAAGCCGATTCCGGCGCGACGATCGGGGAGACTGCGGAGTATGCGGAAGGGTTGAAATGGCAGATGTGCCATTATTTCACGGTGGAAGATCTCTTTCATCTCAAGCGCGGGGGGCGGGTGTCCGCCGCGACGGCGGTGATCGGGTCGGTGCTCAACATCAAACCCGTTCTGCACGTCGACGATGAAGGGCACCTCGTCGCGGTGTCCAAAGCCATGGGCAGGAGAAAGTCCGTTCAGGCGTTGGTAAAATACATGGCGGAGCTTGCCGAGCTGGGTCCGGAAGACCCCGTCTTTATCAGTCACGGCGACTGTATCGGAGACGTCGAGTACCTGAAAGGACTGGTCGGCGAAAAATTCCCCGGCCATGAAATTGTTGTGAGTTATATCGGCCCGGTCATCGGCACCCATTCCGGGGCCGGCACGCTGGCGCTCTTCTTCAAGGGAAAGAAGCGCTGACTTTTCGGTAAAAACGCTGTTTTCCGGGTTTGTCTTGCCGGGCGGTCCGGGGAGCCTGTTTTCCGCTTTTCCGATTCGCCGTTTCGGCTGTTCTTTTCGGCCGCTTACCGTTGCGGCGGTTGCATGAAACTGTGTGAGACGGAAGAGAAAAGGAGGGGGGCAGGGTTGCCGCGAGATAAAAAACTAAAAGAATAAAAGAACGCGGAATCAGAAAATAAAAGAAGCGGGCGCGCCAAAAAGGCGCGCCCGGCTTTTGCTGATGCTTCAAACGCGGGAATTATTTCTTCTTTTTGTTGGTGAAATCGAGAATCTGATCGGTATTGCCGAACACCACCATATGGTCTCCTTCCTCGAACGTGTAGTTCGCGTCGGGAGAAGTGACGATTTTTTTGCCTTTTTTGATGGTGAGAATATTGATTCCGAAACGTTTTCTGGGATTCACGTCCACAATTTGTTTGCGGTACCATTCGGTGGGGACGGCGATTTCAAAAATGGAATATTCCGAATCCAGTTCGATGTAGTCGTACACCTTTTCGGCGTTGAGACGGACGGCGAGCTTCTCGGCGATGTCCCGGTCGGGATAGATGACTTCGTCGGCGCCGTTGCGGAGCAGGAATTTGCGCTGGATTTCCGTCGTCGCTTTGGAAACCACGAATTTTGCGCCCAGGTCTTTGAGCAGGGAAGTGACTTCGAGAGAGGACTGGAAATCGTCGCCGATGGCCACCACGCATACGTCGAAAGAGGGAATGTCCATGGCGGTCAGGCTGGATTCGTTCATGCAGTTGGCGATCAGCGCATTGGTATATTTGGGCGCCAGTATATTGATGATGTCTTCGTTTTTGTCCACGATCATCACTTCGTCGCCCATTTTCAGAAGATTGTCTCCGAGCGTCTGCCCGAATTTTCCCATCCCGATGAGTAAAACGGATTTCATAATAACTCCTTGCCGGTACTGTTCTGACCGGACATTTACGGTTTTTAGAACGGAAAGGCTGCGTTTGTTGGCGAAACGTTTATCCGATCAGCAGTGAATCAAGCGGTTTTTTGGTCTCCGGAGGTTTTCGGCTCTCGCCCAACGCAAGCGCCAGCGTAAGGATCCCGACGCGTCCCGCATACATGAGCAGAATGAGGATACATTTTGATGCGGTGGAAAGAATGGGGGTGAGGGACAGGCTGAGGCCCACCGTGCCGATCGCCGAAACTACTTCAAACAGCACGCTTTTGAAGGGGGCGACCGGGTCGGGCTCGATGGCGCAGATGATGAGGGTGGCGGTCATCACGAGGATGAGGAAGGCGGCAAAAATGGCCAGGGCCTGGCCGACGAGTGAGGAATCGATTCGCTTTTTGCCTATCTCGATGTCCCTTTTGCCGCGGAACACCGCCACCATGCCCATGAGAATGACCGCCAGCGTGTTCGTCTTGATGCCGCCCGCCGTGGAGGCCGAGCTTCCGCCGATGAACATCAGCATGACCGTGAGCAGGTAGCCGCTGTCCGAAAAGGAGGTCATGTCCACCGTGTTGAAACCCGCCGTGCGGGGGGTGGTGGCGTTGAAAAAGGAAACGAGCAGCCTGTCCCAGAAGGAAAAGCCGAGTTCGTCGTAGGTGGGATTGTTGCGCTCGAAAATCATGAAAAGCGCCGTGGAGATGACGAGCATCAGCGCAGTGACGAGCAGCACCACCTTGGTATACAGGCGGAATTTTTTTGCGTTTCCGCGGCAGTCCACGATGTCGCTCCACACGCAGAAGCCCAATCCGCCGATGATGATGAGAAAGGCGATGGTCAGGGAAACGACGGGGTCGGTGGCGTAATAGGTGAGGGAGGTGAAGGGGCCCTGTCCGTTGGTGCCGCCCATCAGGTCGAAACCGGCGTTGCAGAAGGCGGAAATCGAATGCCATATCGAATAATAGATGCCCTTGCCGACGCCGAAATCGGGGATGAAGCGTATGGAGAGAAGAACGGCGCCCGCCCCCTCGAAAATGGCGGTGCCGATAAAAATGCGCCGCACCAGCCGCCTGATGCCGCTGAGCTGCTCCTCGCCCGCCGAGAGCATGAGCGCTTTGCGCTCGTACAATCCGAGATTTTTCCGGATTGCGTCCAAAAGGACGGAAACGAAGGTCATGAAACCCAGCCCGCCCGTCTGAATGAGACAGATGATGACCACCTGTCCGAAGATCGTCCAATGGGTATTGGAATCGTAGGGGATGAGGCCGGTGACGCAGGTAGCGGATGTGGCTGTGAACAGCGCATTGATGTAAGTGGTGGAGTTGCCGTCCCTGCCCGACGAGGCGAAGGGAAGCATGAGCAGCAGGCTCCCCGCCAGGATGACGATGAGAAATCCCAGCGCGAGAAACTGCCATACGGTCAATTTTGGTTTGGTTTTCAGTTTCATGATGTTTTCCGCCGGTCGGCGAATCAAGGCGCCGACAGCCGGCGATCCTTACGGAAAATTATCGAGGGTATTGTAACATATTCGCCGCGCTTTGTCAAACGCTTCTGCACCGGCGGGAAAAGAATTTTTACCGCCCGGCGCACGAAAACGGCCGTTGAATTTCGGTGAAGGTATTGACAAGGAACGGTTTGGCTGTGA
>DVMZ01000146.1 GCA_018714725.1 Candidatus Scatosoma pullistercoris | reverse complement strand
GACGTCGCCTCGTCCAGAATGAGCATGGGCGGCAGGCAGAGCATGATCCGGGCAATGCACAGAAGCTGTCGCTGGCCCTGGGAGAGCATTCCCCCTTCTTCACCGAGCAGCGTGTCATAGCCGTCGGAAAGCCGGCGGATAAATCCGTCCGCATGCGAAGCCTTTGCCGCCGCGTACACCTCTTCGTCGGACGCGTCCGGCCTACCCATACGGATATTGTCGCGCACGGTCCCGCTTTTCAGCCAGGTCTCCTGTAACACCATGCCGTAATTGGAACGGAGAGAATGCCGCGTGATTTCCCTGACGTCCTTGCCCTCCACGCGCACGGCGCCGGCATTGACGTCATAGAAGCGCATAAGCAGGTTGATAAGCGTGGTCTTGCCGCAGCCCGTGGGCCCGACGATCGCCACTCTCTGTCCCGGAGACACGGTCAAAGAAAAGTCCTCGATGAGTTTCTGACCGGGGGTATACGAGAAATACACGTTTTCCAGCGCGACGTTTCCGTCCGCCCGGCCGAGTTCCTCTGCGCCTTCGTCCGAGGGCTGTTCGGCTTCTTCCAGAAGCTCGAAAATACGCGCCGCGCACGCGAGCGCGTTCTGCAATTCCGTCACGACCCCGGAAATTTCGTTAAACGGCTTGGTATACTGATTGGCATACGAAAGAAAAGTGGTCAGCCGGCCGACGGTGAAGGCCGCGCCCGAACCGGAAGCGATATACAGGGCTCCGATGAGCGCCACCAGGGCATAGACGAGATTGTTCACGAACCGGGTCGCGGGATTGGTGAGCGAGGAATAGAAACTGGCGTCGAGCAAGCACTTTTCCAGCCGGGCGTTGATCTCGTCGAATTTCTTTTCGTTTTCCTTTTCCTGCGAAAAGGCCTGCACCGTTTTGAGGCCCGAAATCATCTCTTCGGTGAACGCGGTCTGTTCTCCGCGCGTCTCCGTCTGTTTTCTGAAAAAGACATAGGTATGCGAAGAGATATATTTGGCGACAAACAGGGACAGGGGTGTAACGAGCACGACGACCAGCGCAATTTTCCAGCTGGTGACAAACATGAATGCCAAAGTCCCCGCGATCGTCAATATGCCCGAAAAGAACTGCGTGAAGCCCATCAGCAACCCGTCCGCGAACTGGTCGGCGTCGGCGATGATGCGGCTCACGGTGTCCCCGTGCGAATGGGAATCGATGTAGCCGAGCGGCAGTCGGGTGATCTTTTCAAACGCGTCCTCGCGGAGTTTTTTCACCACTTCAAACGCAATCCGGTTGTTGCAGACATTCATCAGCCACTGCGCCGCCGCCGTCGCCGCGACGGATACGGCGATTTGCACGAAAATCCCTTTCAGCGCCGCGAAATCCACACTGCCTTTATCGAGAATGCAATCGATCCCGTCGCCGACGAGAATGGGCACATACAGGGTGAACCCCACCGTCACCGCCGCCAGCAACAGCGTGAGAATCAGCGAAAAGGGGTATTTTCCGACATAGCGCAGCACTTTCCGCAACGTGCCCTTGGGCAACTTCCGGGCGCCCGCCTTTTGCTCCGGACCCTTTTTCCTCGTTCCGTCCCGTTTCATACCGCGGCCTCCCCGTCTTCCGACTGATACTGCGACTCGAAAATCTCCCGATAGACCGGGCAAGTTTCCAACAGCTGTTCATGCGTTCCGATTCCGACCGCCCTGCCCTCGTCGAGCACGACGATCTTATCCGCGCCGCGCATGGCGGAAGTGCGCTGGGAGACGACAAACACCGCCGGTGCATAATCCAGCGAAGCGAGCGCGTGCCGGAGCGCCGCATCCGTCGCATAATCCAGCGCGGAGGCCGAATCGTCGAGAATGAGAATTTCCGGGCGCCGGACCAGCGCGCGGGCGATCGTCAGGCGCTGTCTCTGTCCGCCCGAAAAATTCCTGCCGCCCTGTTCGACGGCGGCGTCCAGCCCGCCCTTGTCCTTAATCACCTGTTCCGCCTGCGCAATGCGCGCCGCTTCCAGCAATTCTTCGTCCGTCGCCGCCGGATTGCCCCAGCGCAGATTGTCGCGGATGGTGCCCTTGAAGAGTACCGCTCTCTGCGGCACGACGCCGATTCTGCCCCGAAGTTTTTCGGGGTCATACCGGCGCACGTCCTTGCCCGCCACTTTCACGCTCCCTTCCGTCACGTCATAAAAATGCGGCACGAGATTGACGAGAGTGGTCTTGCCCGAGCCCGTTCCGCCGATCACGCCCACCGTCTCTCCCCTCTTAATCGAAAAATCGATGTCGGTCAGCGCGTTCTCCCCGCCTCCCTTATAGCGCATGCTGACGTGATCGAACTCCACAAACGGCCGGGCCCCCTCTGCCGTCTCTCCGGGCGTTTTTCCACTCTCCGCGGACGTTGCAGTCGTGGAAGTTTTTGCAATAGTCTCAACCCTGCCTCCGTCTTTTTCGGAAGAGTCGTCAAACAGTTCCAGCGAGCTCTCCATTTGGAGCACGCTTTCAATCCGGCTGCCGCAGGCGGCGGCTTTGCTGACGGTGACGATGAGATTTGCCAGCTTGATGAGCTCCACCAGTATCTGCGTCATAAGGTTATAGAGCGCGATGACGTTGCCCTGGGAAAGATTGCCCGCATTCACGCGGATAGCGCCCGCATAGAGGAGCGCGATGACCGCCGCGTTGAGAATGACGTAGGTGAGCGGGTTCATCAGCGCGCTGATCCGCCCCACGAATTTCTGGCTTTGCGTCAGTTCGCCGTTGCGCTCGGAAAACAGCCTGCGCTCGTCCTCTTCCTTGCAGAAAGCGCGCAGGACGCGGGAGCCCGTCAGATTTTCCCGGGCAGACAAAGTCACTTTGTCCAGTTTTGCCTGCGAACGCTTGTACAGCGGCATGCAGACGAGCATCACCGTAAACACCGCAATCGCGAGCAGCACAATCACCCCCGCAAAAATTCCGGCGGACGGGACGTCGATGGTAAACGCCATGATCATCGCGCCGAACACGATGAACGGCGAGCGCAGAA
>DVMZ01000145.1 GCA_018714725.1 Candidatus Scatosoma pullistercoris | reverse complement strand
TATTAAAAGAAGTGTGAACGCGCTCAAAAAGCGCAGAAAGATTTTTAAACTTTCCAAAGGGTATTTCGGAAATAAGAGCAAATCTTACCGTATTGCCCGTCAGGCGGTGATGAAGTCCCTGAACTATGCGTACATCGGCAGACGTCGCAGAAAGAGAGATTTCAGAAAGCTCTGGATTGCCAGAATCAACGCTGCCGCGCGGCTGAACGGCCTTTCTTACAGCAAACTGATGCACGGCCTTTCCGTTGCCGGCATTTCTCTCAACAGAAAGATCCTTGCGGATCTTGCCGTCAACGACTCCGCCGCGTTCGCGCAGCTTGCGGAAAAGGCAAAGGCGGCCCTCTGAGGAACTTCCGAAAAGCCTTTTAGCCACTAAAAGGCTTTTCGTTTTTTCAAACGATGATTTTAACTTCAAAGAGCAATCCTCTGATACGCGAAACCATTTCGCTGAAAGAAAAGAAAGGCAGGCGGGAGACAGGGCTGTTTTTGGTTGAAGGAACCAAGATGGCCGCGGAATGCAGGCGCAGTGCGCTGGAAATCGAGCGCGTCATCCTTTCGGAGAGCTACGCAGGTGAAGAATACGGAGAAGCCGTCCGGGTTTCGGACGAGCTGTTCCGCGTTCTTTCCGACGAAAAGACCCCGCAGGGAATTCTCTGCCGGGTCCGGATCCCGAAACGCAGACTCGCGCTGCCGACCGGTTGCTGTCTTTTGCTGGACGGGGTTTCCGATCCCGGCAATATGGGCGCGATTATCCGCACGGCGAATGCGGCGGGCTATTCTCAGCTCTATCTTGCGGACTGCACCGACCCGTATTCTCCCAAGAGCGTCCGGGCCAGCATGAGCGGGATTTTTTTCACCGAGTTGTATATCGCGTCCCGCGAAGAGATTTTTTCCGCGCTTTCCGGCGTTCCGATTTACGCGGCGGATATGCACGGGGAAAACATTTTCGGCTTTTCTCCGTCCGGGAAATTCGCGCTTGCGATCGGAAATGAGGCCAACGGAATTTCGGAAGAAGTATTCCGCCGCGCGGAGCGCACGCTCCGCATTCCGATGCAGTCGGAACAGGAAAGCCTGAATGCGGCGGTGGCGGCAGGGATTGCCATGTACGCTCTCAGGAGCGATCAATTCAGAGATAAGCGATAGGAAGGAGTGAAACTATGTCAGGACACAGCAAATGGCACAATATTCAGGCAAAGAAAGGTAAGGCAGACGCGGCGAGAGGCCGGATTTTCACGAAGCTCGGCAGGGAGATCGCCGTCGCGGCGAAGAATAATCCCAACCCCGATACGAACAGCAAGCTGGCGGACGTCATCGCCAAGGCCAAGGCCGCGAACATGCCCAACGACAACATCATGCGCAGCATCAAAAAAGCGGCGGGAGAAATGAACGGTTCCGATTACAAGGAACTGACCTACGAGGGATACGGCCCCGCGGGTTCCGCCGTCATCATCACGACGCTGACGGACAACAACAACCGTACGGCCAGCGACGTCCGCGCGGTGATGGGCAAACACGGCGGTTCCATGGGCAACACCGGTTGCGTTTCCTATAATTTCGACAATAAGGGCTATATCGTCGTGGAAAAGACGGTGGAGCTCGACGAGGACACCATGACGGAATATGCGCTGGAAGCCGGGGCGGACGACGTCGTGGCGGGCGAGGACGTCTATGAAATCTTCACCACGCCCGAAAACTTTTCCGCGGTCCGCAAATACCTGGAAGATAAAAACGCCGAACTGATGGCGGCCGCGCCCAAAGCCCGCCGCAACGACGAAGAGGAGCCCAAAATCAGATTTGTTCAGGCGGAAATCGCGATGATTCCCCAGAATAAAATCACCCTTCCGGAAGATAAGGTCAAGACGTTCGAAAATATGCTGGAAGCGCTCGAAGAGCTCGACGACGTACAGGAAGTTTATCACAACGTAGACCTTCCGGATGAGGAAGAGGAATAAAACACACCAGAGAGGAAAAACGATGTCGGACGACGAAGTTTTTCCTTTCTTTTTGGCACGGATCAGTTCCGGGCCGTTGGCGCGGGCGGCTGATTCGGAAAGGAGAAGGAAACAATGAAAACGGCAATTATCGGAGCGGGCGCCATGGGCTGTCTTTACGGCGCTTATTTAAGCAGGAGCAATCAGGTCATTATGATCGATTCTTATGCCCCGCAGACAGAATCGATTGCACGGGACGGCATTACCGTCGCAGAGACGGACGGAACGGAAAAAGTGTTCAAAGAAAATATCTCCGCCTGTCTTTCCGGCTGCTGTAAAGAAAAGGTCGATCTCGTGATCGTGTTTGTCAAGAGCACCAACACGGACGCTGCTTTGTCGGAAAACCAGTCGCTGTTCGGCGAGGATACGATTGTGCTCACGTTGCAGAACGGTGCCGGAAACGACCGGAAAGTGTCGAAATATGTTCCGGAAAAAAACGTTCTCGTCGGTACCAGCAAACACAATGCCGTCAATCTCGGCAACGGGAAGACCCGTCACGGCGGCAGCGGCCTCACCGTTGTCGGCAGCAAGGCGCATTGCATGGAAAAAGCGGAGAAAATTGCGGCGCTTTTCTGCGAATCGGGCATTGAAACGGAGACCAGCGAGGATATACAGCGGATTATCTGGAGCAAATTGTTCGTCAATCTCTCCATCAATGCGTTTACTGCAATCACGCAGACCCCGATCGGTTATCTGGCGCAAAATCCTCACGCGTGGGATTTCGCCCGCCGTCTGATCTATGAAGCGGTGGATGTGGCGGAGGCCGACGGGACTTATTTTGACCGTCGGGAAGTTCTCGAAACGGTGAAAAAAGTCTGTCTCGACGATGCTCACGGTTATTCGTCCATGTACCAGGACCGCAAACGCCGGGTAAAGACGGAAATCGACGCCATCAACGGCGCGATAGTCGAACAGGCGAAACTGTACGGGGTTCCGACGCCGTGCAATGCGCTCATCGTCGATCTGGTGCATGCCATAGAAGGGACGTACGGTTTTGCAGAATAAGTTTTCCGTCAGAACACAATCAGGGTACGAACCGGGATAAATCTTGCGCCCCCGAAGCAATCGCTTCGGGGGCGCAAGATTTTTTATAACAGTCAGGATTTTGTCAGATCCCAATCGATCGGAGGAATCCCGTGTGATTCCAGCCAGGCATTGGTTTTGGAAAAATGCCGGCATCCGAAAAATCCGTTGTAAGCGGACAGGGGAGAA
>DVMZ01000144.1 GCA_018714725.1 Candidatus Scatosoma pullistercoris | reverse complement strand
GCTCGGTCTCCTCGGCGGAAGAAGGCTTGTATTTCTTCGTGCCCTTCTTTTCCAGAAGCGCTTTGAACGAAGGGTATTTTTTCGGCTGATCGCGGAATTCCGCCGTCAGATTCCAGTATTCCTGCGGTTTGAAATTCTCAATTTCCCGCTCCCGCTCGACGATCAGGCGGAGCGCCACCGACTGCACCCGCCCACCCGAGAGACTGCGCCGCGCGGAAGAATTTCTGTCGTCGATCTTGCGGTTGAGCAGGGTGGACAGCTTATATCCCACCAGTCTGTCCAGCACCCGCCGCGCCTGCTGTGCGTCCACAAGGTTATAATCGATCTTGCGGGGATGTTCCAGCGCCTTTTCGATCGCCCTGGCCGACACTTCGTTGAACTCGATGCGGTTCTCCGCATCCGGATTCAGCCCCAATACGTTCTGCAAATGCCAGGAAATCGCCTCGCCCTCGCGGTCCGGGTCGGTTGCGAGATAGACTTTTCCGGCCTTCTTCGTCTCTTCCGTCAGCCGCCTGATGATGTCTTCCTTGCCTTCGGAATTGACGTATTTCGGCTCGAAATTATTCTTGATGTCCACGCCCAGCGTGTGCACGGGCAGATCGCGGATATGCCCCGCGGACGCGTCCACTTTGTATTTCCCTTTGAGATACTTGGAAATCGTCTTTGCCTTCGAGGGCGATTCTACAATGATTAAATCCATATGCCTTCCTTTTTTGATTGTTCTTTTCTCTTTTACCGTCAGGGTTTTCCCGACTTCTCTCCCGGTCCGGCTCTTTTCTGTATACGGGCTGTACAGGGTAGTGCGGGGCTATACGGGACTATACGGGCGAGAACCGGTTGCCGCCCAGCCGCACGGCCAGTCCCTTGGTTTCCAGCGCGGCAAGAATGCCGTACAGCCTGAATACGGGGATCCCCGACGCCGCCGCGATCTCGGAAACGTGCGCTTCCGAAAGCCCGCGCAGAGCCTTCATGACGGCGGCTTCCGGCTCCGTGAGCGACGTGCGCTCCCGCTCCCCTGACAAGTCTATACCAAAACGACCGCAAATGTCAACCGAATTTTCGGTGAGAATCCCGCCTTTTTTGATCAGGGCGTTGCAGCCCGCGCCGACGTCGCTGCCGGGAAAGTAGGGAAAGGCGAACACGGGCCGGTTTTCCCGGAATGCGTATTCCGCCGTCATCAGCGCGCCGCTCTTCTCGCCCGCCCCGACGACCAGCGTTCCCTCCCCCAATCGGGCGAGCAGTTTGTTCCGCTCCGCATAGGAAAAGGGGCGCACGCTTTCCCGGAAGGTATGCGCCGAGAGAAGCAGTCCCCGTTCCGCCACCCGGCGAAGGAGTTCCGCATTGCCGCGGGGAAGATGGGAAAATCCGCCCGCCGGCACCGCGATCACGCGGCCGCTTCCCCGCAAAGCGCCGGAGAGGGCCGCGCTGTCCCCGCCCTCCGCCGTGCCCGAAAGGAGAGTGAACCCGGAAGAAAGTTCTTCGCAGACCCGCTCGCAAAGGCGGAGCGCCGCGAGCGGCGTGCGCCGGGATCCGACGACGGTGAACAGCCGCGAACCGAGCAACGAGACGTCCCCTTTCGCGTACAGCACCGGCGGGGAATCCGGATATTGTTTTAACGCTTCCGGATAGTCCCGGGAAGCGCGCGTGACCGCCCGGATTCCCTCCCCTTCCAGTTCCGCGGCCGTTTTCCGGAAATATTCGCCGCCGTCCGAAAGAGAGGCAAGCATATTATTATATACGCTTTCCCCGGCGCTTTTAACCACGATTTCCCGAAATTCCGGAAATCGCCGGACCAGCGCCGCCGCACTGCCCGCCCCTTCCAGCAACCGGCGCTCCGCGCCCTTATCGAGCGGAAAACTGTCCAGCCAGATACAGGCCCTTTCTTCGGATGAATATTCCAAATCCCTCCTCCTTTTCCCGCCCTTCCGGCGTTCGGGCGCGCTCCCGCTTTCCCGTTCTGACGTTAATGCCGTTCTGCCATTCCGCAAAAACTGTCTCAGACAGCCGCGCGCGATCCCGGAAATCCTCCGGTCTCCACGCCATTCCCGACGGGACCGGCCGTGCGGCCGAAGCGCTCTTTTCGTTTGCTTTTCGTTTGCTTTTCGTTTGTTTCCCGTTCCTATCGGGAAACTTCAGAGAAGCAAAAGCCAGATCAGCAGGCACGCCTGCCAGGCGATGCCCAGCAGATTGACGGCGTGAAAATACCAGTGTCTGGTCTTATGCCGGAAATGAAGCATCGCAACGTATGCGCCGATCGCCCCGCCAAAAAAAGAAATGCCCAGCAACGTCCTTTCGGGAATCCGGCGCTGCTGTCTTTTCGCCCGCCGTTTGTCCGACGCATACAGAAAAAACGCAATCACCGACAGCGCCGCCAGCCAAACGCCGAAAATTATACTCCACATTCGCTTATCCTCTCTTTTATTTCTTTGCCGATTTTTATTTGTCTGCCTGTCCGACAGGCCGGTTTCCGCTCTTTTGCGCCGGGCGTGCGGCGTTGCCGCCGCCCGGCGCAAAATCGGAACCGGAGAAATTCAGACGGAGTCGGTGCCCGCGCCGTAAGTGCGATAGGAAATGGCCTCGTACAGATGATCGGGCAGAATTTCCTCGGAATAGGCGAGATCGGCGATGGTCCGCGCCACTTTCAGAATACGGGCGCGGGCGCGCGCGGAAAGGCGGAGCCGGTCGAAGGATTCCCGGAAAATTTCCTCGCATTCGGAAGAAAGGCGGCAATATTCGGCCAGTTCCTTTTCCCCCATCCGGCTGTTCGTCATCTGATCGGAGCCGAACCGCTGTTTCTGAATCCGCCGGGCGGCGGAGGCGCGGCGCTTTACTTCCGCGCTCGGCTCCTCCGTCCTATCGGACGCCAGAGCCTCGTAATCCACGCCGTCCACTTCCACCTGAATGTCTATCCGATCGAGCAACGGTCCGGAAATGCGGGCGCGGTAACGCCGGATTTCGGTGGGCGTACAGGTACAGCGGCGGCGGGTGCTGCCGTAATTGCCGCAGGGACAGGGATTCATACCCGCGCAGAGCATAAACGACGCGGGATACGTCACCGATCCGCCCGAACGGGAAACGGTGATCACGCCGTCTTCCAGCGGCTGGCGGAGGGATTCCAGCGTAGCGCGCTGATATTCGGGCAGCTCGTCCAGAAAGAGCACGCCCCCGTGCGCGAGAGAAATTTCTCCCGGATGCACCACGCGGTTGCCCCCGCCGCAAAGCGCGACCGTGGTGGCGGTGTGGTGCGGCGTGCGGAAGGGGCGTTCGACGACGATGCCCTCCTCTCCCAATACCCCCGCCACCGAGTGGATTTTCGTGATCTCCAGCGCCTCTTCAAAGGAGAGATCGGGCAGAACAGAGGGAATGGCGCGGGCGAGCATGGTCTTCCCGCTGCCCGGAGGCCCGACGAACAAAATATTGTGTCCGCCCGCCACCGCCACTTCCAGCGCCCGCCGCGCAACGGGCTGGCCTTTGACAAACGCCAGGTCCGCCCCCGTCCGCTTTCCCGTCTCCGACGGCGGATAAGGAGAAGGCGGAACGGGCGAAAGAGGTGCCGCACCCGAAAGATGATCGACCACCTGCCGCAAAGATGCCGTCGCATACACCGTTATGCCGCGGATATACCCCGCCTCCCGCTCGTTCCCCTTGGGCACGATAAATTCCGAAAAACCGTTGTCCCGGGCGGCGATCAGCGCGGGAAGCACCCCCGTGACGGGACGCAGTTCCCCTCCGAGCGCCAATTCGCCCAAAAACACCGTCCGGCCGGCCTCCGCCTGCAACTCGCCCGACGAGCGCAGAAGACAGACCGCGATGGGCAGATCGAATGCCGAGCCCTCTTTTTTGACATAGGCGGGCGCGAGATTGACCGTGATTTTGTGCGCGGGAAAGGAGAAACCGCTGTTGCGGACGGCGCTGCGCACCCGCTCGCGGGATTCTTTCACCGCCGCGTCGGGCAGGCCGACGATTTCGTACGACGGCAAACCGCGGGAAATGTCCGCCTCCACCGTCACGGGGACTCCTTCCAGCCCCATCAACGCATAACTTTGCACTTTTGACGTCATCTTCCCCTCCCCTTGTTCTCCGCGCGGTCTTTCCGCGCGCCCTTGCCGGGACGCTTTGAAAAAACAAATTCCGCAAGAGCAACCTCCCACGGAAATGTTTTTGCGTTCAGTTTACGGACGGAAATAACCGTTGTCGGCAATGCTTGTCCAGCCGAACAGCCAGCGGGCCGCCTCGGCGGGCACGCCGAATCCGTACCAGCTCGGGACGGACAGCGCGAAGAAGAGAACGAACACCACAAGGCAGATAAAGAGAATCACGTCTGCGGCGGTCTTTGCGGGACGGCCGTTTTTCAGAAGCCGTATTTCTTCGGGCTGAGCGATCCGCGCCGCCAGCGGGATAAATCCGATATAGAATACGATGAACAGCAGGCTGTGCAACGCCGAAACCCCGTCGACGAACGCCGAAGCGAGCAAAGAGGTCACCAATCCGCCCAGAAGGACAAGATAGATCCGGCGCACCCGCTTGTTCATCCGGGAAGCGCGGTTGGCCGAAAAGAGTTCGGACAAAACGCTGATCGTCGAGAAGATGAACGCCACCAGCGCGACGACAGACATCGCCGCATTCACCGATACGTTCCAGGCCAGGTACCGGGACGTCCCGATTTCCAGAATTCCGTCATAGACGGTGGCCGCCGGCAACGGCAGCAACCACGCGAGCACGCCCGCCGCATTCGCCTCCGTGTACTCGGTGACATTCGTCACGGAGAAAGACGACGAAATTCCCTTCCAGAGCAGAGCCGCATAAGAAAGCTTCGGATCTGCGGGATTGTCGAACGCCTTTACATACGCCGTATAGGTGACAAGACTGGACAGGAGAATGACGACGAACGTGCAGACGACGAAAGACAGCGCCGCAAACAGCCAGCTCACCCGCTTCTTATACGCATAGGCCGCCTTTATTTTCTCCGCTTCGCGGCCGATCAGGCCGATCGACGAAGCCGCCGGCAGACTCCTCGCGGCGGCCGGGGCAGATTCCTCGGTTTCCGCGGCCGGCCCGGAAGTCTGTGCCGCCGGTTCCGCTCCGCTCCCCTCCGAAGCCGTCCCGGAAAGAGCGATGCTTTCGCCCGCCTTTTTGCGCACCTCGTTGAGATAAGCGAGTCTCTGACGGCGCAGCCCGAACCCGAACAGGACGAGAACGCCCAGGACGGGAATGAAAGAGAGAATATTCATCGCGAGGGCAAAAGCCGCAAACAGACCAGACCAGAAGATATTCAGTCCGCCGCGGAGAATATTTCCGGAAGAAATCCCCTTTGCAAAGAACCGATACATAAAATAGACGCTTCCCAGGAGGAAACAGACCAGCGCCATATACGGCGCGCCCAACCGGGCGAGAGACGCGGATACCCCGCATACGGCAAACAGCAGGGCAAACACGAACGCGTATTTATCGTCCTTGAACAGCAGCCCCGCGAGAAGATAGACGAACAGCAGCGCCGCACAGGCGGCGAGCAGAGAGGGCAGGCGAAGCGCAAACGGACTGGCGCCGAACAGCGCCACCGACGGAAGCATAAGCACCGTCGCAAAGGAATTGAAGTCGGTATCCACCGTATACACGCTGCTTTCACGGTAAGACGTGCCGCCCAGCACCGTGCGCACGGAAGTGAGATACCACGCCTCTTCCTGCGTGAAATTATGATAGGAAGAATCGGAAATCACAAAGGAATCCTGCGCGTCGATCGCATAGGCCGGCTCCGCTTTGCGGGAGGAAAAGCCCTGGCTGAACTCGGTGTTGACGGACAGGGGAATCACCGTGCCGTTCACGTCGAGACAGACGATTTCGTTGAGATCGAAATTCGCATTCGCGGAGACGGAAATGCTCACGGCCGTCAGATTTTTTTCCGTGGCCACCGGGGTCCAGTTGAACCCCGCGCCCTGTCTCGTCGAACTCTTCGTTGAATACAGGTTTGCGATCGTGACGTCGCTGATCAGCGTCGAAGGCGCCCGGCTGGACGACGTGGAACGGTACACTTTCACCGTGATATCCTTGCCCGGTTCCGTGTAAATGTTTCCGACGTTGATATACACCGCGCCCAGTTTGGACTGCCCTTCTTTCATGTTCAGATTGTATACGACGGTATTTTCGCCGCCCGATACATAGGTGAACGCCTTTCCCGTGCCCTTGAAAGAGCCGAGAAACGCAAAGCCCGCCGCAAAAAACAGCACGAGCAATACGATAAATGCTTTGCAATAACCCGAAAGTCTCCTTTTCGGCGCCGCGCGCATTTTCCTCATAAGAATTTCCGACCTCCTGCCTTCGCTTCCCGGCCCACGCAAGGGAGAGCCCGGAATACCGCTTGATATGGTTTTGATAGGGTTTTATGCGGAACGTCCCGGCACCGCCGGGCGCTCTCTCATTTATTGTACATGAAACGCGGAAAAATGTAAAACAATTTTTCCTTCTTTTCGGAAGAAAGTGAAAAAAATGAGTCCGCCGCTGACTTTGGGCGAACTCATTTTCAACCGGCTTCTTCCCGTCCGATTCAGATTTTTTCCTTGACTTTGGCAGCCTTGCCCGTCAGATCGCGCAGATAATAGAGTTTCGCTCTTCTGACCTTACCCTTTCTCACGACCGTGATGGACGCGATTTTCGGAGAATGGAGCGGATAGGTCTTTTCCACGCCGATTCCGTAGGAAATATGACGTACGGTGAACGTTTCGCTGATGCCGCCGTTCTTTTTGGCGGTGACGACGCCCTCGAAATTCTGGACTCTCTCCTTGCCGCCTTCGATGATCTTGTAGCCTACTTTCACCGTGTCGCCGACGTTGAACGCGGGGACTTCCTGTTTCAGGCTCTCTGCATCGATCGCTTCGATCAATCCTTTCATTGTGACTTTACCTCCGTATTTACGAAACGTTCACGACCCGCTGCCCGGCTCCTCGCCGCGCCCGATAAAGATCGGCGGAACGCTCGAAGTCATTGCTTATTATATACGATTTTTCTCCCCTTGGCAAGCGTTTTTGACCGTATTTCTCCACTTTTTATCCGCATTTTCTCATTTTTCGGATTTTTTCGCGCGCTCTCCGTCCTTTCCGTCCTTTGCAATCCGCGCCGTCCCGATCACCACGATCATGGCGCTGGGCCCCGTGTCCGGTTTCCGCTTTTTCCGCCGGCCGCCTCTGCGCCCGATTCTTCCGTTCTTCTCTTTTTTCCCTTCTCCTTTCCCTTCTCCGGTCGGCTCCGGCGCGGGCGCTCCCAACGCCGACCCGACAAGCTCGGCGGGAAGGTAGGCAATTTCAAGCGATACGTTCTGCCAGGCCTCCACGTCCCTCGCCCCGAACAAAAACCGGCTGCGCCCTTCGCACGGAGTTCCCGTTCCGTCAAAAAAGCGCACGTTCATCGCCAGAAAGGGTCCGAAACATTCAAACGACGCGCTTTTCGCCACGGTGAACGCATACCTGTCTGCCTGCTTCCGGATTTTCAGATACATTGCGGCCGCCAGCGCGGCGCCCAGAAGCAACGCCCCTCCCAGGAGCGCAAAAACCGCGCACAGCGCTACGGAAAGAAGATTATCCCAAAGAAACCCGAAGAGCGCCGCCAGCAAAACCGATACGACGGCGCCGCAAATCCCCGCGCCGACAAGATAGCGCAGCCGGCTCATCGTGGCGCTGCCCAGAATTTTTTCTCTCCCGCCTGCGCCCCTGTCCCGGGCTGCGGGTTTCCGCTCGTCCACTGCCTTTCCTCCCAGACATCTTCCGCGGAAGCGTCCCCGGGCCCTCGGCCCCGGAGAGATTCTCTCTTTGCGGAAGTTTGTAAACCCATTGTAACAAAATTCCGGGAAAAAGTCAACGGAAACCGATACACCGGAAAACCCCGGAATTTCCCGCCGTCCGAAGCGCAAAAAAACAAAACACATGCCTCGTTCCCCTTCCCGCGCCGGGCTCCGCCGGCGGGACAAGCCGCAAGAAAGCGGGGGAGGGAACGGACGAAGGGAACAGCGAAGAAAACGGGCGAACGTTATTGATTCCCGATCAGGAGCACTCTTGACGAAAAAGGACAAAACCGGAAGCGCGGAAAAATTCGTGAATTTATAAAACAAACGGCAGAACAAACTCTTTGCCCGTTTTTTTCCTTGACAATCCCCTCTTTTTTTTATATAATGAAACTACTCGGTCTTTTCCGGCAGCCGAAAGGTGACGGGAAAAGCCGCGGGGAGTAGTCGGGGCGGTACGGAAAAGCGGCAAAGGCCGAAACCGGATGTCCGGTGAATATCAAGAACACGGTCCGCCCGTGATATAAAGCGCGGACCTGGATTCATCTGAAACGACGAGACCGCGGCGCAAAGCGCCAGATGGCGCGCTTTGCGCCGCGGTCTGTTCGCTTTTTTACACTTTTTTACTTTCTCGGAGGTTAATTTATGTTGGACTTTCTCATCGAGACCGTCAGGGCGGTAGAGTGGCAACACGTCGTGATGTGGATCATCGGCGGAATCCTGATCTTCCTCGCGATCAAGAAAGACATGGAGCCCGCTCTTCTTCTGCCGATGGGCTTCGGTGCCATTCTCGTCAACATTCCCTTTTCCGCGGTCATCGGCAGCGGCGAAGGGGAGGAGAGCCTGGGCATCATCACTTCCCTCTTCCGCGTTGGCATTGAAGCCAGCGAAGCCATGCCCATCCTGCTGTTCATCGGCATCGGGGCCATGATCGATTTCGGGCCGCTGCTTACCAATCCCAAGCTCTTTATCCTGGGCGGCGCGGCGCAATTCGGAATTTTCATCACCCTGATTCTCGCGGCGGTCATCGGATTCCCGCTCAACGACTCGGCGTCCATCGCCATCATCGGCGCGGCGGACGGGCCCACGGCCATTCTCGTCGCCATAAAGCTGGCTTCCAATTATCTCGGCCCCATTATGGTCGTCGCCTATTCGTATATGGCGCTGGTTCCCATCATTCAGCCCGCCGTCATCCGGGCCTGCACGACGAAAAACGAAAGGCGCATCCGCATGCATTATAACGCCAAGCAGATCAGCCGGCTTGCACGCATTCTCTTCCCGATCGTCGTAACCCTGGTGGCGGGTCTCGTGGCGCCCGATTCCCTTTCCCTCGTCGGCATGCTGATGTTCGGAAACCTTATCCGGGAAAGCGGCGCGCTCAAATCCCTGTCCGAAACGGCGCAGAATTCCTTCTCCAACATCATCACTCTGTTGCTCGGCATCACCATTTCCTTCCAGATGCAGGCGGAACAGTTCGTGCAGTGGGAAACGCTG
>DVMZ01000143.1 GCA_018714725.1 Candidatus Scatosoma pullistercoris | reverse complement strand
TCCGCGTTTTTATAGCCGAACGTCACATCGTCGAATACGATGTCCCCGTCCAGAGCCGCTTCCACGGGATGCGCCGGCTCGTACTCCGGCGGACGGTCCATCAGCTCGGAAAAGCGCCTGAAACCCGTGATTCCGTCCTGAATCTGCTCGAACAGGGTGACCAGCGTGCGCAAGGGGGTCAGGAGCATCGTGACATACAGGATAAAGGCCGTAAAATCGGGCCCGGAAATGATTCCGTAATAGAACATACATCCGCCCGCGACCAGCGCGAGGAGATACAAAAAGTCGTTAAACGCAGACATGCCCCCCTGGAACATTCCCATCGCGCGATAGGAATCCGCCCGGGCTTTCTTGAACCTCGCATTGACCGCATCAAATTTTTCCGTTTCGGTCGATTCGGCGTTATAGGCTTTGGTCACGCGGACGCCGGAAACGGACGATTCGATTTCGGCATTCACCTCCGCGATCTTTTTTCTCGATTCCTCAAAAGCCGTATTCATGCGCTCACGCGCCCGGATGGCAAAAAAGAGCATGAACGGAATGTAGACGAGCACGATGAGCGCCAGCCAGGGATTGATGAGACAGAGCATGACGAGTGCCCCGACCACGGAAATCACCGAGTTGAACAGATCTTCCGGACCGTGATGTGCCAGTTCCGACACCTCAAACAGGTCATTGACGATCCGGGACATGATTCCGCCCGTCTTGTTTTCGTCGAAGAAGGAAAAGGGCTGGGTTTCGATATGCCGGAACAGCGCCCGCCGCATATCCCCCTGAATACGCACGCCGAGCACATGCCCCCAGTAACCGACGATATAGGTGAGCAGGCTCTTCACCGCATAAATCGCCGCCATGACGATCGCCCAGACGATGAGAAGGCGCAGATTCTGATTGGGGACGTAGTCGTTCATGATCTTCCGCGCGATCATGGGATAGAACATATTGCAGACGGAAATCAGGAACGAACAGACAAGATCGATGAAAAAAAGCCGTTTATGCGGCCGATAATAGGAAAAAAACCTGGAAATCAGCTTCATACTCCCTCCGCCGCGCCCCGCGGGCGTTCTTGTGTGATACACTGTATTTTACCACATTTCCCGGCGAAAGGCAAGGAAAAACGCCGCCAAACTTCCGGCGCACGTCGAAACGCACAGGCCGGAAGCGCGGCGGAAGAAAGCGCCCGAGAAAAAGCAATTCAGGACAAAAAAGCGGACGTCCGGCGCCCGCTTTTTTGTCAATGAAACAGAGTTATCGTAATCGGTAAGCGTATAATCAGAATTTATTTGTTTTCGACGTCCTTCTGCGGGCTCCGGCCGCCCCGGCAAGCGGAACAATGTCCGCAGTCGGCGCAATCGCACCCGCAGCCCGTCCCGCCCCGTTTTCTGCGGACGATCCGCCCGACGACGACCGCGGCCACGACGGCGACCGCCGCGATGACGATGATAATTTCAATCGGTTGCATATTCTTACTCCTTTTTTGTCTTTCCGGCCCGGGATGTCGCCTTACGGGCCGGATCTTTTTCCAAGCGGACTTCTATCCGGCCGCCGGCGTGTTTCAGCAGAGTTTCAGCGGCATATCCGCACTCTGCCTTTTGCCGGCAGAACAATACCGGTGCTCAGTCCGCCCCCGCACCGACGCCCTTGCCCATGCGATATTTGCGATCGGACTTGTTTTTCAGGACGATGACCGCCGTGACGACAGCCGCCGCACCAAGCCACACGAACAGCGTCCACCACCAGCTTCCGACGGTGTACACCGCAGCGGAAATGAGGAAAGAGGACACCAGCCAGAAGGCAATCGTCCGCTTCAGCTGTCCCTTGGGCAGTTCGGCTTTGGCGGTAGCCACCGCCGCAAAGCAGGGAATGGTGGTCATATTGAAGGCGATGAAGGACAAGAGCGCGGGAACAGTGATTCCCGTCGCCTGAATCATGGCAACGGCTTCCAGAACGCCGTCCTCGCTGGCTTCGCCGCTTTCGATGAGTCCGAGAATCGCCTGCAAAGTCTCTTCGGGCAGGCCGGTCAGCACTCCGTTGCCCGCCGCCGAAACGATACAGCAGGCCAAAGTGAAAAAGGTGGCGATGACGTTTTCTTTGGCGATGAGTCCCGTGATCGCCGCCACCGCGAACACCCAGCCGAACGCAGAAAGCTGCGAACCGAACCCGAGCGGCGTGAAGATCGGCTGAATGAGTTTGCCGAGAGAAGCGAGAATGGACGCGTCCATATTCTGCCCCACATATTTCCAATCCCAGCCGAAATTGGACAAGAACCAGATGACGATCGTCGAGGCGAGAATGATGGTGAACGCCTTTTTGACAAAATGGCCCAGTTTATCCCAGAGATGCAACAGGAGATTGCGCAGTCCGGGCGCATGATAAGCGGGCAATTCCATAATGAACGGAGGGGTCTCCCCCTTCATGGTGGTCGACCGCATCACGAGCAGACAGACCACCGCCGCCGCTATGCCCAGCACATACATCGAATAAGTGATGACGTCCGCATTCCCGATCCCGAACTTCATGACGATGCCGCCCGCAATCGCGGTGAGAATGGGCAATTTGGCGCCGCAGGAGAAAAAGGGAATGACCCGTATGGTGGCGGTGCGTTCCTTTTCGTCCGCCAGCGTGCGCGTGTTGATCATCGCCGGCACGCTGCACCCGAAGCCCATGATCATGGGCATGAACGCGCGGCCGGAAACGCCGAAACGCCGGAAAATCCGATCGAGAATGAACGCCACCCGCGCCATGTAGCCGCTGTCTTCCAGAATCGAGAAAAACAGGAACAGCACCAGGATCTGCGGCAGGAAGGAAAGCACCGAAAACAGCCCGCCCAAAACGCCGTCACAGACGAGGCTTACCGCCCACGCGCTTGCGTTCGCCGCTTCCATGCCCCGTCCGGCCAGCTCTGTAAGCGTATCGGTCAGCAAGGCGAGTGCATTTGCCAGAATGACGCCGGGCGAATTCAGCCCCGCCGTGAAAAACACGCTTCCCCATGCCGAGCCGCTCCTTTCGCCCGCCCATTCCCCGAACGGGCGGATCAGAGTGCCGAGGAAAAACAAATCCTCCGAAAAAGTCAGATGAAAAACGGAAAACAGAATGAGCAGAAACAGCGGAATGCCCGCCCATTTGTTGGTCAGCACCCTGTCCGCCCTATCCGATTTCGTCTCCTTGGCCGAGGCGGACTTTTCGGACTTCGTCAGCACGGATGAAAAATTCCGGGATATGTAACGATAGCGCGCGTCCGCGATTTCCGCTTCCGCGTCGCCGCCAAAGCCGTTTTTTTCCGGCTGTTGCCGATTCTGCGCGAGATATCCGGCCACCATGGCCGCTTCCGCGGGGTGCGCTTTGATTTCCAGTTCGTCCCTTTCCACAAGTTTCACCGCATGAAAGAGGGGCGCGGAAATTTTTTTCTCCGCAAGCGCGCTTTCCGCCCGCGCAATCGCCCCGCCCAAAGCGCTTTCCCGAAGCACCGTGCTTCCCGTCCGGCCCCGTTTCGCCGCTTCCGCCGCGCGCTTTACGAGCAGACCCGTGTTTGAGTCCCGGAGCGCCGAAATCTTCACGACGGGAACGCCGATTCTCTTTTCCAGCGCGTCGGCGTCCAGCGTGTCCCCGTTCTTTTCCAGTACGTCGGACATATTGAGCGCAATCACCAGGGGAAGATCGACTTCCAGCAGCTGCGTGGTCAGATACAGATTGCGTTCGAGATTGGTCGCGTCCACGATATTGATGATACAGTCCGGCCGCTCATCGAGCAGAAAATTCCGGGCGATCACTTCTTCCGGCGTGTACGGCGACAGGGAATAGATACCGGGCAGGTCCACGATTTCCGCCGCTTCTCCGGCTTTTTTGCAGACCCCTTCCCGTTTGTCCACCGTCACCCCCGGCCAGTTTCCCACATGCGCCGTACTGCCCGTCAGGGCGTTGAACAAAGTGGTCTTTCCCGAATTGGGATTTCCCGCCAAAGCAAATTTCAGCATATCATTCCTCCTTTCCGTTCTGCATTTCCACACAAGCCGCTTCCGCTTTCCGGAGGGTCAGCTCGTAGCCGCGGATGGTGATCTCGACGGGATCGCCCAAAGGTGCCTTTTTCCGGAGCTTTACGTCCGCGCCGGGCGTTACGCCCATGTCAAACAATCGCCTGCGAACCGCGCCTTCGCCCGAAACGGAAAGAATCGTTCCGCTTTCGCCCACGGCGAATTCCGATAATCGTTTTGCCATTATTTCTGTCTCCTTTCAGGATTTTTTTATCCGTATTCCGCGCGGCTTTTTCGATTCACCGCACCCCTGCCGCCGTCTTTTCACTCTTTCGCCTTTTCTTTCTGATTTTTTCCCTTTCGCGTTTCCCGCATTGTCCCTTTGGGTTCCCGCTCTTTCGCAGTTTTCCGACTGCCTCGTCGCCGTTTCCCCGGGTCCGCCTTTTTCCGGCGCATCTCCTTGTTTCGCTCTTTCGGTTTTCTTCCCTTTTCCGCCGGCCGCCCAAAAACTCTTTTCTTCCTGTCCTTTTCCGGTTTTTTTTATTCCTCTTCTCTCATTGTCCCGGATTTTCCTTCTCCGTATTTGTTTCCCCGAAGCCGCAGTTCGATGAAACCTTTCCGGACCCTTTCAGGCGACGAAAATCCCCGCGGACATATCCCTGTCCAGCGCCATGCGTCCGTCCTTCACTTTGAGAATCACCGCGCCGCCCTGTACGCTCAGCACCGTCACCTTCTGCCCCACGGCCAATCCCAGGTTCTCCAGATGTCTTTTCACCTTCTCATCCGCGGAAAGCCGCCGGATCTCCACTTCCTCTCCCAACGGAGCCATTTTCAAAGGCATTTCTCCCTCTCCTTTGGATTTTTATTTTTAACCATAGTTAATTATATGCCGATAAAAAAACGACTGTGCAAAAACACACCCCTCTTTCAGAGGTTATGCGCTCGTCGCATAAAACAAAACTATGGTTAAGTTTCAACGGTATTATAGCACTGCTTTTTCTGCTTGTCAAGAAAAATTAACCAAGGTTTATAAAATTTTTGAAATTTTTTGTAAGGGCGGTTTTTCCGAAAAACGGGCGATGCGTTTCCGAAAAATCGACCCCCTGCACTTTCCGGATTTACGGAAAAAGGCGGGAGAAACGGGCGGAAAGAAACGAGGAAAAACGAAACAAGGCGCAGGGATAACGAAACGGCGCCGACGCGCCGAAAGGGCTTTTGCCCCAAAAAAGCGCAAAGAGTCGGCGCGGACAAGTCCGCGCCGACCGGTTCTTACCAAAAATCCACACCTTACACATTACAAATCAGACGATTCGTCCTCTGACAAACGGCATAAAGCGACCGCCTTTCAGGAATCAGCCGTCTTTTAACAGCCGCCCTTTCCGAAACAATCCGTCTTCTGTTTTCGTCTGCTCGGTCCTTACTGGCCGGGCAGACCGCGCTTCATCATCTGAAAGGTCTCTTCGCTGATGAGGTGTTCCATTTTACAGGCGTCCGACTCCGCGTTTTCAGGAGAAATTCCGCGCGCAAGCAGATAATCCCGGATGATGCAATGCCGCTCATAGACGGCAGAGGCGTAAGCCTTTCCCGATTCGGTCAGAAAGAGATGTTTCCCGTCCTCATAGACATAGCCGCGCGCGCAGAGCAGTTTTACGGCTTTGTTCACCGCCGCCTGCGACACTTTCAGCCGTTTTGCCACTTCGATGCGATGCACGACGGGCAACTGGACGCCGAGAATGAGAATAGTTTCAAGATAATCCTCTTCCGATTGATTGTTCCTGCGTTCTCCGGCCGCCATTTTATTCCCTCCTTTCCGAGTTTTCGTTCTCTGTACCGATTTTCGGGTACACCAATCCTCTGTATTCCTTATCGCGGCGATACCCGTGTTCTGTCTTTTCCCCTCTTTAAGTCTGCCGCAGTCTTTCTGAACCACGGCCGCCGCGCGGAACGCCGCCGCACTTCCTCTCCGAAGAAAATGCCTCCCGGCGGAATATCGGCCGGGCAACCTGCCGCCCGCCACAAAGCTTACAAAATGAACATGGCGTCCCCGAAGCTGAAAAAGCGGTACTTCTTTTCCACCGCATATTGATATACGTCGAGAATCTCCTCCCGCCCGGTCATACAGGCGACGAGCATGATCAGGGTGCTCTCAGGCAGGTGGAAATTGGTGATGAGCGCGTCTACGCATTTCATCTTGTAGGGCGGATACAGGAAAATATCCGTTTCGCCGCTACAAGCGCGGACAAATCCCTTTTCGTCCGCAACGCTTTCGAGAGTGCGGACGGACGTGGTACCCACCGCGATCACACGGCGCCCCTCCCGCTTTGCGCGATTGATCGATTCCGCCGCGCTTTCGCTCACCCGGTAAAACTCCGTGTGCATTTTATGGTCGGTGATGATATCCTCTTTCACGGGCCGGAAAGTCCCCAGCCCCACATGCAGGAGGATTTCGACAATCTCCACCCCCTTTTCCCGGAGCTTTCCGAGCAATTCTTCCGTGAAATGCAATCCCGCCGTCGGCGCCGCCGCCGAACCGTCCACTTTGCTGTACACGGTGTTATAACGGCTCTGATCCGCCAGTTTTTCCTTGATATACGGCGGAAGGGGCATGGTGCCCGCTTCGGAAAGAATCTCTTCAAACACTCCGTCGTAAGAAAATTCCACCACCCGCTCGCCCGAAGGCGTCACGTCCTTCACCGTCAGCGACAGGCGGTCGTTCACCTTCATGCAAACGCCCGGCTTCCCCTTCTTTCCCGGCCGCATCAGCACTTCCCAGGTATTCAGATCATACCGCCGAAGCAACAGCACCTCCACCAGTCCGCCGTGTTCGGTCAACGCATACATGCGCGCGGGAATGACTTTGGTATTGTTCACCACCAGAACGTCCCCCGCACGGAGATAGTCCCCGATCTCCCGGAAAATCCGGTCCTCGATTGTTTTCGTCTCCCGGTTATAAACGAGCAGTCTCGACGAATCCCGGGGCTCCGCCGGGGTCTGCGCAATCAGTTCCTCCGGCAGATCATAATAAAAATCGCTCTTTCTGTATTGCACTTTTTCTTCCATATCCTGCCGATTCTCTCCCGTATTACTTTTACGGCGTTTCCGCGCTCTTTTGAGCCGTCCTGCCCGCCGTTTGCGCTCATCTCTCCCCTGCCTTGGTCATTTTTCCGGATCGTTGCAAATTGCCGGACTTTTTCCGCGTTATTGCGGACTTTTTCGTCTTATCGGAACTCAATCTTCCGGATCGAACAGCGAAATCTGGCGTTTGGCCTTTTCGCTCATTCTCACCCCCATATGCTCGTACCCGCCTTTAAGGCAGATACGGCCGCGCGGGGTGCGCGCGATGAAGCCCAGTTGCAGAAGATAGGGTTCATAGACGTCCTCGATAGTATTGGCGTCCTCGCCGGTGGCCGCGACCAGCGTTTCCAGGCCCGTCGGCCCGCCCCCGAATTTTTCGATGAGGGCATGCAGGAGATTGCGGTCGGTCTGGTCCAGTCCCAGTTCGTCGATTTCCAGCCGTTCAAGCGCAAATTTAGCGTCTGCAAGGGTCACCGATTCATGTCCTTTGACGGCGGCAAAATCACGCACTCTTTTCAGAAGTCTGTTTGCAATCCGGGGCGTTCCGCGGCTGCGTCGGGCAATCTCTTCGGCGGCCTGCGGTTCGATGGAAATATCCAGTGCCGCGGCGGAATGGGTGACGATTTTCTGCAATTCTTTGGGCGTGTAAATTTCCAGGCGGTTGATGATACCGAACCGGTCCCGGAGCGGAGAGGCGAGCATGCCTGCGCGGGTAGTGGCCCCGATCAGAGTAAACCGTTTGAGGGAGAACCGGATATTGCGCGCGGAAGGTCCCTTGCCGACGATGATATCCAGGGCATAATCCTCCATAGCGGAATAAAGAATCTCCTCGACGGAATGGTTCAGCCGGTGAATTTCGTCGATAAAGAGCACGTCGCGGTCGTTGAGATTGGTCAGAATGGCGGCGAGATCGCCGGACCGTTCGATCGCGGGGCCGCTGGTGAGCTTGATCTGCACGCCGAGTTCATTGGCGATGATATGCGCCAAAGTAGTTTTTCCAAGCCCCGGCGGCCCGTAGAGAAGAACGTGATCGAGCGCCTCGCCGCGCTGTTTAGCGGCGGCGATATAGACGTTGAGATTTTCTTTGACCTTTTCCTGCCCGACATAATCGGCCATGGTCTTCGGCCGAAGGACATTTTCTTCCGCGTCGTATTCCGTTTTGGTGCTGACGATGAGATTATCGCCGTCGTACTCGTCCTCGAACATCCCTTTTCTCCGTATTATTTTTTTTATTTTTCTTATCCGTACTATTTTTTTATTTCTCGATTACTTCGTTTTCCGGTTTTCCGCCGCTTTCCGCACCCGTTCCCGGGGTCAAGGGACAACGTCCCTTGCGGGCGCAGGGCAGAGCCCGCAAATCCTTGTCGAAGGCACCCGCCGTCAGGCGCAACCGAACCCTAACCAAGCAAGTCGCCAGACTTGCGCCTACCGCCAAAGGCGGTCGCTCGCCGTCAGGCTCCTTGCCGACAGGATTTCCGAACACAACTTTCCCGGACGTCCGGGAAAAAACGGCAATCACACTCCCGATTTCAGCGCGGACATGATGACTTCTTCCGTGGTCTTTGCCCCGCTTTCGTGGGCACGGCGCACCGCCCGCACGCTGTCCGAACGGTTGAATCCCAACCCCATCAGCGCGGCCACCGCGTCCTCGTCAGCCGCCGGAAGCCTGTCCTCCGGCATTCCGTCGCTCAGTCCTCCGCCGCCCGCGGTGATCACTTCCGCCGCGGAAATTTTTCCGTGCAGTTCCAGCACGATTTTTTCCGCCGTCTTTTTCCCGAGGCCCTTCACCGCAGACAGGCGCTTGACGTCCGCCGTCGCCACCGCCGCGGCAAAATCGTCTCCGCTCATCGAAGAGAGCACCGCAATCCCGAGTTTCGGCCCCACGCCCGGCACGCTGATGAGCTTGAGAAACAGCTCCTTCTCTTTGAGGGAAGCAAACCCGAACAGCGTCATGCCGTCTTCTTTTGCCTGCAGATAGGTGTACAATTCGGCCGTGTCGCCGTTGCCCACTTTCGCAAACGCGCCGCCCGAACAATACACTTCGTACCCCACGCCGTTCACGTCCACAATCATCGTTTCGGCCGTCGTCGTCAAAACCCTGCCCCTGAGATATGCAATCATCTGAACTCCTTCCTCCCGGCTCCCGGAGCCGTGCGCAACGCGCGTTTCCGTCAATCCGCCGCCTGTCCTTTCCTTGTCCTCAACCGTCGCCGCGCATTATCGCTTGTCGCCGCGCACCCGCTGTTCCAGCTCCATCGCCGATTTGAAATAACTGCCCGTCACGGCGTTTTTGCCCTTGGTGCGCGTGCTGTTCTCGACGGAGAACAGCGTCCCGAACCGGCTGGTGAACGCATGGCAGAGCGCAATGCCCAGCGCGTCCGCCGCGTCATCCGGGCGGGGAATGCTCTTCAGACGGAGCAGGGAAGCGACCACCTGCTGCATTTGTTTCTTGTCCGCCTTGCCGTAGCCCGTCAGCGCCTGCTTGATCTGCATGGGCGTGTACTCGTACAGCCGGCCGCATTTCTTGACGCACGCCAGCAGAGTGACCCCTCTCGCCTGCGCCACCGCGATACCGGTGGTAATGTTTTTCGTGAAAAACAGCTCTTCCAGCGCGACTTCTTCCGGAGAAAACCGGTCGATAATCTTGTTGACCCCCTCCTCCAGCATGGCGAGGCGGACGGGTAGCGTCTCCTCTTTGGGCGTGACCACCACGCCGTAATCCACCGCGCGGCAGTTTCCGTTCCCGTCCTTTTCCAGCACCCCGTAGCCCATGGTGGCAATGCCGGGGTCAATGCCCAAGATGATCATATTTCCTCGCTTTTTGCCCCGAAAAGACTTGATAATTTCACGCAAACATAGTAAAATAGCAGATGTGAGGCAATTCTGCTTTTTATTGTACCCCAATGCGCGGAAAAAGTCAAGTCAAACGTACGCGCAAACAAAATTAGCAAACGGAATCAGCGGAAAATAATCAAAAAAGACAAACGCGAAACAAAGACAAACCGAAAATACGGAGGCTGTTCATGAAATTATGGGAAGGAAGGTTTGCCGCCCCCACGGCGGCGGACGCGGACGCATTCAACGAATCTCTCTCTTTTGACAAAAAGCTCTACAAAGCGGACATCACGGCGTCTTTGGCGCATTCGGAAATGCTGGGCAGATGCGGCATTCTCTCCGACGAGGACCGCCTGGCCATTCAGTCCGGGCTCAAAGCCATCCTCGCCGACATCCAAGCGGGAACGCTGGAAATTTCCGGCCAGGAAGACATCCATTCCTTTGTCGAAAACGAGCTGGTCTCCCGGATCGGCGACGCCGGCAAGCGCCTGCACACCGCCCGCAGCCGCAACGATCAGGCGGCCACCGATTTCCGGCTGTACGTCCGTTCGTCGGCCGAGGAAGTCGTCGGGCTTCTGAAATCGCTCATCTCTTCCCTGGTGTCCCTCTCCGAAAAATATGTCAAAAATATCATGCCCGGATACACCCACCTGAGAAAAGCACAGCCCATCAACTGCGCCCAATACTTCAACGCTTATTCGGAGATGTTCCTCCGGGACGCGCAGCGCTTTGTCGCCGTGCGCAAAAGCGCCGACGTCATGCCGCTGGGCAGCGGCGCGCTCGCGGGGACAAGCTACCCCATCGACCGGGAAATCACGCGGGAGCTTCTGGGATTCTCCGAAATTTCCCGAAATTCCCTCGACGCAGTTTCCGACCGCGATTTTGCGGCGGAATACCTGTTCGCCTGCTCGATGGTGATGGCGCATCTTTCCCGGCTGTGCGAGGATGCCATTCTCTACACGTCGACGGAATTCGGGTTCTGGGAAATGCCGGACGCCTATTCCACGGGTTCCTCCATTATGCCGCAGAAGAAAAATCCCGACATCTGCGAGCTTGCAAGAGGCAAGACGGGCAGAGTGTACGGCCACCTCGTCGCCCTGCTGACCGCCATAAAGGGAATCCCCCTCGCCTATAACAAGGATTTGCAGGAAGATAAGGAAGGCCTGTTCGACGCGGAAAAGACGGTGAAGAGCTGTCTTGCGATCTATGCCGAGATGATGCGGCAGATCGTCCCCGACGTCAGGCGCATGGAAGAAGCGGCGGCCGAAGATTTCACCTGCGCGACGGACGTGGCGGACTATCTCGCCAAAAAAGGAGTTCCCTTCCGCACGGCGCACGGAATCGTGGGCGGCATCGTGCGCGAATGCCTGGAAAAAGGCAAGACCCTGGACAGCCTGACCCTCGGGGAATACAAGGCGCACAGCCCCGTATTTGAAGCGGACATTCTCGACGTCGTGAAAGCGCGCAACTCCGCCGACAGCCGCAACAGCGTCGGCGGCAGCAGCGTCTCCGCCGCCCGCGCAGGAATCCGGAGCATCAGAAAGCGGCTGGCAAAACTCCCTTACTGAGCCTGCCGCTTCTCTTCCGCGCGGGATTTGCCGCCGGACAGTCACGTCCGACTGTTTCCTATAAAACCGCGCACCCCGCATAAATCGGGGAAATTTGCGTAAATCCGGGTAAATCCGCACCCGATACAAACCAAAAAATTCCGCCGCCCCTCCGGCAAACCGGAGGGGCGGCTTTCGTTTCGTCCGAAACGCGGGCAAAAAGCGGGAAAACAGCGCTGAGCCCGCAAAAAAACGCCCCGGCAAGCCGTTTCTTCCTCCCGGAGAGCCGATGATCGTCCGGCGCCCCTTCTCCGCGAGTAAAAAAAGTTGGCAGTGAGCTCTTGACAACGGGAAAATCCGTGGTATAATAGCCCCGCGACGGACCCGGGCGGGACACCGCCCATTGCGAACGGGCACAGAAGGCGACGGTTCTGTACCCCTTTCCGAACGGAAAAATTCGAGAAAGGAGGACACGCATGACTTTTGTTCGATTCGTAAATTTTCTGCACGAGTGCGGCCTGGACATCATCGCGCTCGGATTTCTCAACAGCGTCCTCAGCGCGCTGACCGGAAAACTGCTTGAAAAATACGGGAAACAGCTCCCCGCGAAAACCCTCGCGGGCGTGCCGTTCGTGCTAGGCATACTTCTGTATGCGATCTGGTTTTCCGTATTCGTCCGGGATTTTTCTTCTCCCGGCGAAAGCGCCGCGCTGATCGCTCAGCGCGGGTTCGGCACCGGTCTGACCGCCGTGGCGCTCCGCTCCCTGAAAGACCTCTTCCCGAAAACCTCCGCGGCCGGGACAGAGGAAAATGCGCCGGCTCCGGCAGGAGAAACCGACCTCGTCGCCGCGCTCCGGCGCGCCGTATTCCGGCAGCTCCTCTCCGACTGCCTGGAAGAACCGCAGCTGAGCGAAGCCGCGGCCGAGCTCGCCGCGCCCGCGGAAACGGCCGAAAACAGCTTTGAGGAAACAAGCGAAATTCTCGCGCGCTATCTCCCCCAAACTCCGGAGGCCGAGTTTTCCGCCTTTGCGAAGCTGGCGGACGCCGTCCGTCGGTATCCGCAGCTGTAAGCGGCTTCCGGAGCCGGATTCCGAATTCCGGATTCCGGATTTTGAAACGGAATCCGCAACTTATCGTCGGGATCCCTTTCAGATTCCGTCCGGAAGCATGCCGCACGCCCCGCGCCGTCAGGCGCGGGGTCTTTTCTGCCCGGACGCCAAAAAACAACCCGCAAAAAGGAGAAACGGCGGGCGGACAGACATATACACATAGATTTTTCAAAAAGAAACATACTTCCTGTGTGAAAATGCTGACGGAAAAACTTCAGGAAAATATCAGTTTCATCAAAGACGCTCTGCCCGCCGAAGACATCATCGTCTATCGTTTCCGCACGCAGAGCGGCACCGAATGCGCCGCCGTCTACGCGGACGGGCTGGTGGACAAAGCGGTTCTCGGCGATCTCGCCGCGCGGCCTCTGATCGAACGCCTCGCTTTCGAGGACGGGCGCACGTCGAAAGACGACGTACAGGAGGAAAAAGCGGAAGGCGGGGCAGGGGAGCGGCAATCCGGGGAAGCGGGCGCCGAAAAGGTGAAGGAAACCCTCCTGTTCCCCGAAATCAAAGAAGAGACGCAGCCAAAGACTCTTTTTCAGGAAGTCCTGGACGGGAACTGCCTGTTTCTGGTGGACGGAATCGCAAAGGGCTTTATCGTCGGCGCCAAAAAACCGCCCGTCCGCGCGGTGGCGGAACCGCCCACCGACGTCGCCGTCAAGGGACCCAGGGAAGGGTTCATCGAGGACATCAAAACGAATATGGCGCTTTTGAGAAAGCGTCTGAAAACGCCCGATCTGCGGTTTGAAATGTCCAAAGTGGGCAGGCGGTCGGAAACGAATGTGGCGGTCTGCTGGCTGGAAGGAATTTCCGATTCAAAAATCAAAGACGAAATCGTCCGGCGTATCCGAGAGATCGATATCGATTATATTCCCGATTCCTCCTATATCGCCGATTTCCTCGTTCCCAGAAAGCATTCTTTCTTCCGGCAGATCGGCACCACGGAAAAACCGGACGTCTTTGCCGCTAAACTGGCGGAAGGCCGGATCGGTATTTTTGTGGACGGTTCCCCCATCGCCCTCACCGCGCCCTTCATCTTTCTCGAAGACTTTCAGAGCGGAGAAGATTACTACGTCTCCCCCTTTATGGCCACCATTCTTCGCGCCATCCGGTTTGTCGCGGTGTTCATCTCGCTCCTGCTGCCCGCATTTTATGTCAGTTCTCAGCTTTTCAAAATGCAGCTGATCCCCCTGGGGCTCACTCTGACCATCGCCAGCAGCATTCAGGGCCTGCCTCTGTCGCCGAGCCTGGAAATGTTTCTCGTCCTGCTGGTGCTGGAAGTGCTCAAAGAGGCGAGTATCCGGATGCCGAAATACGTCGGCATGGCGCTGTCCGTCGTCGGCGCGCTGGTGCTCGGGGAAGCGTCCGTCTCCGCGGGATTCGTGTCCACCCCCGCCATCATCATCGTCGCGTTTTCCGGGATCTGCCTTTACACGGTGCCCAATTTCATTGAGGCGGGCAGTATCCTCCGCTGGCTGTTTTTGCTGGTGGCGGGAAGCATCGGCCCGTTCGGCATCGTGCTTCTGGGCGCTTTTCTCCTTTACTATCTGCTCAGCGCGGACGCGTTCGGCATGCCCCTTCTCGCCCCCTTCACCCCTCTCGTCCCCCACGACCTCAAAGACGCCCTCGTCAAATACAACATGCAGAGCCTGAAAGAGCGCCCCGCCCTCTTCCGCAGTCCCAACCGCGTACGGCTCCGCTCCTCCGACTTCTCTTCCGATACTCCTTCCGATTCCCCGAAAAACCGCGCCGCCGAAGGACAGACGCAGCCCTGCGACGCGGCGGCAAAGGAAACGGGAGAGACCGGGGACGGCGAACCCGGAAAGGGCGAAACGCCCAAACGCCACGCGATGAACGGCAATCGGAAGAACGACAGCCCGAAGAAGGCAAAAAATCAAGAACAAGGAGGAACCCGAACGTGACCCAAGGCCATTCCATTCAGCAGGACGCGCCCGTGCTCAACGGGCGGCAGATGTGTTTTTTCGCCGCTTTTCTCATCCCGGCGTCCAAACTGCTGGCCATGCCCGCTTTGCTCTCCTATTTTGCAAAGGGAGACCTGCTGTTGCCCGCGCTCGGGCACTATCTCCTGCAGGCGGGCGTACTGGCCGCGATCCTCTTTCTCGCCTCGCGCAGCGACAGGGGATTCTTCGGACTTATTTCCGACAATCTGGGCAAAACGGCGGCCAGAATCGTCTACGGGCTGTATGCGGTCTATTTTGCGTTTTCCGCCTTACAGCCGCTGCTCGATCTGGAACGATTCGTCTATACGGCGTTTTTCGACACGGCGCCGCCCATGTGCATTTTCTGCGCGTTTTTCCTGCTGAGCGGGTTTGTCTGCACGAAGAACCTCAAAGCCTTCGGGCGCAGCGCGGACATCAGCATGCCCCTCTTCCTCATCTCCTTTGTCGGATTGATGATTTTGTCGGTGGGCACGGCGGATTTTACCAATCTGCTGCCCGTTTTCGGCACCCCCTTCCGCTCCACCGCCACCGGCTTTCTCGAAACGCTCGGGCATTTTTCGGATACCGCGCTGATTCTCCCCCTGCTCGACGCCTACCGCTACCGCAAAGGCGACGCGAAAAAGATCATGCTTTCCTACGGCGGGGGCGCGGGGTTCGTACTCTTTTTCCTCGCCGTGTTCTACGGCATCTTCGGACCGATCGCGCCGCGGCAGGAATTTGCCTTTGTCAAGACCGCTCAGTACTTCCCTGCCCTCTCCGTCGTCGGCAGATTCGACCTTTTGCTCATCTACCTGATGACCATCGTACTGCTGTTTTATTACAGCTTTGTCCTGCAATCGGCCGTACTCTGTTTCACGCGGGCGATCGGCACGGAAAAGCAGCTTCCCGTTTCCGCAGTACTCAACGGTCTGCTGTTCGTCTACACCCTGCTGTTCGCCAAACATTACAACGCGCTGTACTACGCCATTTCCCTGCGGCTGTTCTGGGTGTTCCTGCTGTTTGCCGACGTCATTCCTCTGCTGTGCCTGTTCCTGCGCCGGAAAAAGGGAACAGGGAACGCCGGGACCTCCGGACATTCCGGGAACGAGACCCCGCAGGCCCTGAACAAAGAAAAGGCGCAGAAACAAAAGCCGGGCATCGGTGCCCTGCCCGCAAAAGAGACCGGAACCGCCGGCAAAACCTCTGCAAAAGCGGAAATTTCCGTCAGCGCAAAGCCGGACGGCGGGAAAAACGGACTTGAGGAGGCGTCGCATGCACAGTAAACATGCCGTAAGATATTATCTCGTCCTCACCGCATTGCTGCTCTTTTTCTACTTTTCCAACGATTTCGGGCTCATCGACATTCAGAAAAGCGCGCTGATCCTCGCGGTGGGAATCGACCGCGAAGATACGGAATTCATCGTAACCGCGCAGATCGCCGTTCCGCAGTCCTCCGCGCAGGGCAAGGAAGCGGGCGCGGTACAGCTGGAAAGCCGCGGCGGCACGGTGGCGGACGCACTCAATCAGATCAACGTCAAGACGGGCTGGTATCCCAAACTGGTGTTCTGCAAACTGATCGTGCTCGGCGAAGAGACGGTGAAACACAACGTATTCGACGCGCTGGATTTCTTTTTGCGGGATGAATATATGTCCGACAGCTGTCTGGTGGCGGCGTGCGAAGGTACCGCAAAGGCCATTCTCGACACCGCCACCCCCATCGACCCCATCTCTTCGGTGGCCGCCGGCAAAGTGCTGTCCGCGCACGCCGAAAAAGTGGGCACGGTGGCGCCCTCCACGCTGCGGGAATTTTCCATCGGCTATTTCTCCGCCGCGCGCAGCGGAAGCCTGCCCGTCCTCAAACCCGAAAAATTGCAGGAATCCTCCGACGGTTCCGCACAGAACGGCGCCGGCGGGGAATCTCAGGCGCCGCAAAGCGGCGAAAACAAAAACGGGGAAAGCCAAAGCGGCGGAAAAGACAAAAGCGCTTTCTCCCCTTCCCGGTCCGACGAGCCTCGCGCGGCCGAAGCTCTGCCCGCCGCGGTCAGCGGTTCGGAAAAGAGCGGAAGCGCACAGCCCCAAGCGGAAGAAAAAGTTTTCAGCGCGGGAGAAACCATGCTTTTTTACGACGGGGTTGCGGTGGGGAAACTGACTCCCGAAGAGACGTTTGCCTACTGCATCGTCGTCAATAAACTCCGCCTGGCCGCTTACACGACGGAAAGCGACGGGGTGCCCTATACACTCAACATCAAAAACAACACCTCGTCCGTACGGTTTGCCGTGGACAAAAACGCCGCGGCCATGCTGGACATCCGCGTGAACGCCGTAGCCGGCATAGAAAACGTCTCTTTCGCACAGACGGTGCCCGAACTGTCCGATACCAATCCCGTTCCCGAAGAAGTGTTTGCCGACGCGGAAAACTCGCTGAAAGAACAGATTCTCTCCGTATTTGAAAAGAGCCGGCTGAGCGGCTGCGATCTCTTCGGCGTCACCGAACGCCTGCGGAAATTCAACACGCGTTATTATCCCGCTTACCGGGAAGACATCCTCGACCGGCTCCGGCTTACCGTTTCCGTCTCGCTCGAGGGAATCCGCTGACGCCTGCCTCGGAGCTTTCTCTGACATTTTCCGAAAAGGCACCGCATAATGCGGTTCAGGCTGTCGCCCGGAAGAAATTTCCGGGCGACAGCCTGTTGTCTTCCGGATTATTTTCCGTACTTTTTCGTATAATTTCCCGGCTTTTACAGTCCGCCGGAAAAAATTTTCCGAAAAATTTTTCAAAACCCCCTTGACAAACGCCGGATTTATGGTATAATAAGGGTACAAAAGACGAAGAGGATCTGGTGTCGTCAGAGTCTTTGAGTAAAGAAGGAGTTCAGACCGATGAACAAGTAACTTCGACGGCCGGAAGTCGATCGGCCCGGTGGCTGCGGGGACGCAGCAATTAACAACCGAACCGAAAGGTTTCGAGAATAAAGGAGGTATCGAAAAGACATGATTTTGTTCAGAAGATTCCAGACCCTTTATGCAGAAATCGAAGTGAGGTGCTACTCCAATGTACAGTGAAATCAAGGAGTCCGTAAAAATCTGAATCTCGTGGGCAACGGCAAACAGCGCGGAAAACAGAGGACACCGCAGCCTGGAACTGATCCGGATATAGAATATGAGATCGGATTGACAACAAGGACTCATACAATTGAATATCTCCTGGAACAAAAATCCCCCGTAAGACGTCTTGCGGGGGTTGTTTTTTGCCGTTTTTCGGCCTGCTTTGCGTGTTTTTCCAAAACCGGCCCTTTCGGATTAAAAAAAACCGAACTTTTATGTTTCTCCCGTGCGAGGTACGGCATTCCTGCCCGCGCCTGCCCTACCGCGTGGTATGGCATTCCCCGCTTGCGCTGTCCTGCTGCGGGGTACAATATTCCTGCCCGCGCCCTACCGCGGGGAGCGACATCCGTTTGTACCCTTTTCGCCGCGGAGAAAATTTTGCCGGAACCCCGCCCCTCTCGCGCAAAAACTTTTACAAAAAACCAACCTGCCTCCTCCGCGCCGCATGAAAGTTTAACGGAAAAATCGCAATTATGATTCCCGCCGCATAAAAAATTTTCCAAAAACAGCATTACGGGCTGTCCGTCCCGTGCGAAAATCTTTGCGGGAAACAAGAATTTTTCGCCCCTGCAAATGCCGCGCAAAAAACTTTCACAAAAAAAATCCGCGATCCCGCCCGCACAGGGTACGGGAAAATCAAATCCCTCCCGCCGACACAAAATTTACAAAAGCCGCTTGTCCGTTTCGCCCTTCCCCGCAAAGCCTGCAAAAATAATTTATCTGCTCCGGTATC
>DVMZ01000142.1 GCA_018714725.1 Candidatus Scatosoma pullistercoris | reverse complement strand
CACCTGTTCACGGTGGACGACCTCGAATTTCTCAAAAAAGGCGGCAGAATCTCCCCGGCCGTGGCGGTCGTGGGGAAACTGCTGAAAATCAAACCCCTTCTCCACGCCACCCCCAAAGGCACCCTCGGCCCGATCGCCAAGATCGTCGGCAGAAAACGCGCCCTCGAAGCGCTTGCGGACGAAGCGAAACGCCGCGCGGAGCTGGAAGAGGACGACCCCATATTCATCGCGCACGGCGATTGTGAAGAAGACGCCCTGAGAATGCAGGAGCTCCTCCGGGAGCGCTTCGGCCAGGATCGGCGGATTCTCATCAACTATGTTGACCCCGTCATGGGGACCCACGGCGGCCCCGGCATCCTCGCCGTCTTTTTCAGGGGAAAACTTCGGGAATAACCGCCTTTTCCCCGATAGCCGAATCCCTGCCCCCTTCCTTTCTTGCTTCGGCCGAATTCTTTTCCGCCCTTTTATCCTGTCTGATGTTTTTCGCCGGCGTCCGGACGTCCCGTAAAAGCGCCGGCGCCGCACTTGTTTCATTTTATTTCAAAGCCCTGCGGCGGGAAGAATTTTCTTCCCGCCGCAGGGCTTTATTCCGGCTTTCCGGCAGCCGGACACCCGGCAAGGCGCTCCGCTCCGTCAAAGGCCGCACAGCGTCTCCGTTTTTCCCGTTCCGCCATACCGGACAATTCATTTGTATTTACCGGCCGCCGATGATCGCGGACAAAATGCCGCCGGTCAATAAGCGCGCGCAAAGATGACGACGTGTTCCGCTTTCTTGCCGCAGACGGCGCATTTTTCGGCTGTTTCGCCCTCGGCATAGACGCGGGCGCTGGCCGCGGTGGTCTCTTTGATCTTGTCCTCGCATTCGCGGCAGCCGCACCAACCCGCTTTGACGAAGTTGCCCGTCTCCACGCCTTTGAGAATTCCGTCCATGTCCTCCGCATACACAATCCGGCTGTCGCGGCGGACGCGGGCGGCCTCCAGCATGTCTTTCTGAACGGTGCCGAGCAATTCCGAAACCGCCGTAACGGCGTTTTCAAGCGGATATTCCGATTTTTCCAGCGTATCGCGACGGGCGCAGAGCATCTTGCCCGCTTCGATGTCGCGGGGCCCGAGTTCGATCCGCACGGGCACCCCTTTCATCTCCCATTCGTTGAACTTCCAGCCGGGGCTGTTGTCGCTGTCGTCGAGCACGACGCGGATACCCGCCTTTTCCAGTTCCGCTTTGAGCGCCGCACACGCTTCCAGCACCCCGCCTTTCCGGGCCGCAATGGGCACGATGACGCACTGCACGGGCGCCACTACGGGAGGAAGCACCAGGCCGCGATTGTCGCCGTGGGTCATGATGATCGCCCCGATCAGACGGGTGGACACCCCCCAGGAAGTCGTATACGCCGTCTTATGCGCGCCGTCTTTGTCGAGGAACTGAATGTCGAACGCCGTGGCGAAATTCTGGCCGAGATAATGGGAAGTTCCGGCCTGCAGGCTCTTCCCGTCGTGCATCATCGCCTCCATGCCGTAAGTGGCGACGGCGCCGGCAAATTTTTCCTTTTCCGTCTTTTTGCCCGTAATCACGGGAATGGCCAGGCAGTTTTCGGCAAATTCCTTATACACTTCCAGCATTTTCTGCGTCTCTTCTTCGGCTTCTTCGGAAGTGGAATGGACGGTGTGTCCTTCCTGCCAGAGGAACTCGCTGGTGCGAAGGAAAGGCCGTGTGGTCTTTTCCCAGCGCATGACGTTGCACCACTGATTGATTTTCAGGGGCAGGTCGCGGTAAGACTGAATCCATTTGGAATACATCGTGCCGATGATGGTCTCGGACGTGGGACGGATGGCAAGCGGCTCGGCCAGCTTTTCCCCTCCCGCCACCGTGACGACGGCCACTTCGGGCGCAAAGCCCTCGACATGTTCCGCTTCCTTGGTGAAAAAGCTCATCGGAATGAGCAGGGGGAAATAAGCGTTCTCCACCCCGTCCTTTTTGAAGCGGCTGTCCAGCTCCTTCTGAATGTTTTCCCAGATGGCATATCCGTAAGGCCGGATGACCATCGTGCCTTTGACGGGCCCGTAATCGACAAGTTTTGTCTTGAGTACGACATCGGTGTACCACTGCGGAAAATCGGTTTCGATGTCCGCGATCTGTTCGACGAACTGCGTTTCTTTTGCCATGCGCATACCTCTTGATTCTACCGTTTTTATTCCGGCGCCCTTTCCGGCGCGGATTCCGTGCTTTTTATACTTTTTTCATTATACAGCAAACGCGCGCAATTTTCAATCGTTTTGCGCGCGTTTTCTTTGCTTTTATCAAATTTTCCCGCTTCGCTCCTTCTCTGGCAAGCCTTAAACAGACGATTCTCCCTCCTCAAACCACGGAGAAACTATCGTCCGATCACAACTCAGGCGCTTCCGAAGCATCAGAGATTGCGAACTCTTCCGCCTCCGGATTTATCCAAGCAGCGGTTTTCCCATTTCCAGGCGAACCTCCGTCTTTTCCGGATCCGCGTCCGAATAAGAATACAGATCGAATCCGATGGGAAGAAATCCGTTTTTAAGATAAAACCCGATTGCCTTTACGTTGCAGGTCTGCGTTTCCAGCACAAGCATCCGCGCCCCGGCCCTTCTTCCTTCTTCTTCCGCCCACGCAAGCAATGCTCCGCCGATTCCCTTCCTGCGAAAAGGCTCTTCCACAAGCAATTCGGTAATCCGGAAACGACTGTTCCACGATTCCGGCGAACAGCCGATCACGCCGACGCAGCGCCCGCCTTCAAAAGCCCCGAACGCCTGCGGCCGTTCGGCCCAATCCTCAAACAATTCCCCTTCAAAAGATTTTTGACGAACTTCGCCATAAGCGTGGAAATTCAGCCCGAACGCCCAGCCCCGCACGTCAAAATCACAGTACCCGTCCGTCGTATAGGAAAAATACAGTTTCCGGCCCTTCCATTCTTCTTTTTTCAGAGGACGTATTTCCATAACTGCAACCCTGTTCCCGACAAAATTGTCCTGAACGTCCGGACGTTGTCCGCAAAACGCCGCTCAGCAGCCCGTAATTTCTTTTCTCGTACAGGTGGAAATCCACCCGCAGGACACCGACCCCGGTCCCACATGCGCACCGATTACCGGGCCCATAATGACAACTTTCGGCCGGACGCCCCATCTTGTCCCGATCAGATCCGCCAGTTCGTTTGCGCCCGCCTCATTGTCGGTATGCACGACTATAATCGTCTTATTCTCGTCCATGGGTGCCTTTTCCAGCGTGTCCAGGACATAACTGAACGCCTTTTTCATGCCGCGGATCTTGTCTATGACTTTGAGCTTCCCCTCGGAATCGAAAGTGAGCATCGGTTTGATGTTCAGCGCCGTACCGAACACCGCAGAAATCTTGGAAACCCGTCCGCCCTTATTGAGATAGAACAGGTCGTTGGGAATGATGCAATGCTGAATGCGCAGGCGCACGTCCATGAGATAGTCGTATGTCTCCTGCGCGGTCTTTCCCTGGTCCCGCCAGTCGCAGGCGATGGCCACGAGAATCCCCTGGCCGATCGTCGCCGTCAGAGGATCCACGGAAAGGAGATTGAAATCGGGATATTCCTTTTTCACCTCTTCCGCCGCCTGTTTGGCAACGCTCACCGTCCTCGCAAGTCCGGAGGAAATGGAAAAATGCAGGACGTCCTTCACCCCCGCCTTCGCCATTTTCCGGAAATGCTCGAGATGGGACTCGTAATTGAGCATGGAAGTGCGGGGAAACGCCCCGCCCTCTACTTTTTTATAAAAATCCACATACTCCTGATAACAGGAAAAATTGTCCTCAAACTCCTCCTGTACCCCGTCTTTTTCCAGCGTGAAGCAAAGCGGCGCAAACCAGATGTTACGCCGTTCGATATATTCCCGGTACAAATCGCAGGTCGAATCCGTCGATACGTCAAACTGTATCATGTATTTACTCCCGAATGAAAAATATAATTTATCATAAAAAACTATGACAAGTTTATTATAACACAGAAAATTCCGGCTGTCAATGATTCTGTGTGAAAATATATTCAGAGAAATTTACAAAATTTCCGCAGGCTCCGCGGCGGCGGCAACCCTCCCGGCAAAAACGCTTTCTCCCGCCCGATCGCTTCGCGGCGTCTTCCCCTTTTTTTCTACGCTTTTCCGCCTTTTGCTTTTTTGCGGATTTTTGCATATTTTTCCATTTTATTTTCCGGGCGGATGCGGGCGGGGTTCCGGACGGAAATTGCTTTTTGCCCTGCGTCTTCGAGCAATTTTTTTCGTCCGCATTCCCCTTCGCCCGCCGGATTCCCGGTCGTTTCCACCAGAGCGCGCGGAGCCGCGCACGCCGCTTTTTCGCGCGCTTTCCCCTTTTGACTTTCCGTTCCGACGTCCGCCCGGGAACGCCCCGCGAAAGTTTCTTTCCCCGTTCTGAAAATTTTTGCGATAAATTTTGTGTAAAAGGCTTGAAAAATACATTGAAAAACGTTATAATAGAAACAGATTATGTAATATTCGCACGCTTGCGGGAAAAATTCCCTTTTTTTCGCGGCAACAGGGCGTTTACATGAATACATTAACACATCCAAAGGGAGTTTGTCCGTAATGGCAGATTTACAGGAATATCTCAGACTCAGAAACGGGACGGACGTGCGCGGAATCGCCTCGGAAGGGGTGGCCGGCGAGGAAGTCGATCTGACCGCGGAACGGGCGGAAAACATCGCCGCGGCTTTTTGTCTTTGGCTGAAAGCGCGCGCGGGAAAAACGGAGAACGACTCCGTGCGAATCGCGGTGGGACACGATTCCCGCATTTCCGCGCCGGTCCTTTCCGAAAGCGTTCTTTCCGGCATTGAAAAAACGGGCGGAACGGCGGTGTTCACCGGCCTTTCCTCCACCCCGTCCATGTTCATGCTCTTAAAAGACGAATCGTTCGCCTGCGACGGCTCGGTGATGATCACCGCCAGCCATCTGCCCTTCAACCGCAACGGCCTCAAGTTCTTTACGCCCGACGGCGGACTGAGCGCCGAGGACATCAGAGAAATTCTCACCGCCGCGGCGGAGGGCAATTTCCCCGCAGTCCCCGCGGGCAGCCGGGAAACCCGACCCTATCTCGACGTCTATGCCGCGGGACTCGTACAAAAAGTCCGGGCGGCGACGGGCGAAGAACGGCCGCTGGAAGGCAAGCGCATTCTCGTGGACGCCGGAAACGGCGCGGGCGGATTCTACGCGGAAAAAGTGCTTCTCCCGCTCGGCGCGGACACGGCCGGCTCGCAGTTCCTCGAACCGGACGGGCGCTTTCCCAATCACATCCCCAACCCCGAAAACGAAACGGCGATGCGCTCGGTGTGCGAAGCGGTGAAAAATTCCGGGGCCGATTTCGGGATCATTTTCGACACCGACGTGGACAGGGCGGGCGCCGTGGACGAAAACGGCGAAGAGATCAACCGCAACCGGCTGATCGCCCTCATCTCGGCCATCCTGCTTGCCGAAAAGCCGGGCACGATCGTGACCGATTCGGTGACGAGCGACGGGCTGGCGCAATTCATTGAGGCGCACGGCGGAAAGCACTGCCGTTTCCGCAGAGGCTACAAAAACGTCATCGACGAAGCCGTCCGGCGCAACGCCGCGGGAGAATATACCCCGCTCGCCATCGAGACCAGCGGTTACGCCGCGCTCAAAGAGAACTACTTCCTCGACGACGGCGCTTATCTCGTCACCCGGCTTTTGATCGCGCTGGCCGGAGAGAGCAAAAACGGGCGCAAGCTCACCGATCTCATCCGGGATCTGCCCGAGCCGGCGGAAGCGGAAGAAGCGCGCCTGCACTTTGAAAAAGGCTGCGATTTCAAGGCCCTGGGCAACCGGGTCATCGAAGAGCTGACCGGCTATGCCCGGTCCCTGCCCTTCGTTTCTCCGGCCCCGGAAAACTACGAGGGAATCCGGCTGAATTTTGACAAAGCACACGGCGACGGCTGGGTACTCGTCCGCATGAGCCTGCACGAGCCCATTCTCCCCGTCAACCTCGAAAGCAATTCGGAAGGCGGCACAAAAAAAATTGCGGCCATTCTTTACGATTTTCTTAAAAAATACCCCTTCCTCGATCTCTCTCCTTTGCAAATGCTCCTCGCGGCAGCCCCGGCGAACCCCGGCTGCGACGAGGCTGAAATTAAAAACAATACGGAGGAACCACTCATGAATGAAAACGAAGAAACCAGGACGCTTGCCATGACCGATACGGACGTTTCCGGAACGACGGAGCCCGCGGAAACGACAGACGCCGCGGAGGAAACCACGGAAACGTTCGCGGAAAATCCCCTCTCGCCCGAGCCTTCGGACTGCGGAACCCCCGAAGAAGTCGCGGAAGTGACCGAGGAAGCCGAGGAAACGGCCGAAGAAGTCGCGGAAACGGCCGAAGAAGTCGCGGAAACGACCGAAGAAGTCGCGGAAACGACCGAAGAAGTCGCGGAAGCCGAAGAAACGGTTGCCGCGGCGGAAGAGGCGACCGGAGAAGCTCCTGCCGAAGAGACGGAAGAAGCGGCGGAAGAAGACAACGAAACCAATCAACCAGGAGATATGACAATGGATGTACAGCAAACCACGATCAACGCGCTGAGAGTTCTGTCGGCGGACGCCATCGAAAAGGCGAAATCCGGGCACCCCGGACTGCCTCTCGGCAGCGCTCCCATCGCGTACACACTCTACCAGAACTTCCTGAAATTCAATCCGAGGGATTTGAAATGGAACGACCGCGACCGGTTCGTGCTTTCTGCGGGACACGGTTCGGCGCTCTATTATTCCCTCCTGTACCTCTACGGGTTCGACACGACGAAAGAGGATCTGATGAATTTCCGTCAGCTGGGCAGCCGTACGCCGGGACACCCCGAATACGGCGTGACGCCGGGGGTGGAAACGACCACCGGGCCTTTGGGTCAGGGCATCGCCAACGCGGTGGGCATGGCGGCGGCAGAAGCGCACCTTGCGGCGAAATTCAACCGTCCGGGCTTCCCCGTCGTCGACCATTATACCTATGTGCTGTGCGGCGACGGATGTCTCGAAGAGGGCATTTCCTACGAGGCGTGCTCGTTTGCGGGAACGCATGCGCTCGGAAAGCTCATTCTGCTCTATGACGACAACGACATCACGATCGAAGGGGACACCGACGTCACCTTCCGCGAGAACATCGGGGCGCGCTTTGCGGCGCAGAACTGGCAGGTCCTGCATGTGGATCTGATCACCCGTCCGGACGACGTGGAAGCGCTTTCCGCCGCGATCGAAAAAGCCAAGGCGCGCACGGATAAGCCCTCCATCATCATCTGCCATACCCGTATCGGCTACGGTTCGCCGCTCGAAGGCAGCGAAAAGAGCCACGGCGCTCCTCTGGGTGCGGAAAATCTGCAAAAGACCAAGGAAAAGCTGGGCTGGCCTTGCACGGAAGCGTTCGATTGCCCCGAAGAGGTGTTCGCCCATTGCAAAATTGCCGCCAACGCGGGCGCGGAAAAGGAAATGCTCTGGAAAAAGATGTTCGCGGAATACGAATACACCTATCCCGAACTGGCCGAAGCGTACAAGGCGCAGATGGAAAACGTCAAGCCCGATTTCTCGACGATGACCGATCTGTTCGAGTTTGAAAAACCCATGGCGACCCGGCAGACCTCGTCCGTCGTGCTCAACAAGATCGCGGAAAAGATGCCCCAGCTGATGGGCGGAAGCGCAGACCTCGCGCCCTCCAATCTCTCCGCGATGAAAGACACCGAAACGAACGCTTACGGCTGTTTTGCCCCCGGTTCGTATGAAGGGCGGAACATGCACTTCGGAATCCGCGAACACGCGATGGCGGCGATTGCCAACGGCATGCAGCTGCACGGCGGCATCCAGGCCTACTGCGCGACCTTCTTCGTGTTCACCGATTACTGCAAACCCGCGATCCGCCTGGCCGCGCTGATGCAGATCCCCGTCACTTATATCCTGACGCACGATTCCATCGGCGTGGGCGAAGACGGCCCCACGCATCAGCCCGTGGAACAGTTCATCGCCCTGCGCACCATCCCCGGCCTGAAAGTCTACCGCCCTGCGGACGGCAAAGAAACCGCCGCCGCGTGGATTTCCGCAATGACCGGCAACCAGCCCACGGCGCTCGTCCTGACGAGACAGGCTCTGCCCCAGTACGAAACGAGCGGGTCGGAAGCCCTCAAAGGCGGCTACGTCCTCGAAGACTGCGAAGGCACGCCCGACGTCCTGCTCATCGGCACGGGTTCGGAAGTGCAGCTCTGCGTCGAGGCGAAGGCAAAACTCGCCGAAGAAGGAATCAAAGCAAGGGTCGTCTCCATGCCCTGCATCGAGGAATTTGAAAAGCAGACGGACGAATACAAGAACAGCGTTCTGCCTGCCGAAGTCGCCGCGCGCGTCTGCGTGGAAGCGGGTTCCCCTTACAGCTGGTACAAATATGCCGGCAAGGACGGAGAAATCGTCGCGATGTACTCGTTCGGCGCCTCCGCTCCCGCGGGACAGCTGTTTGAAAAATTCGGATTTACGGCAGACAACGTAGCCGATAAAGCCAAATCGTCCATGGCGAAAGCCAGATAAACTCCGGTTACCCCCGGAGCTCGGCTGGACGCAACGCGGCGGGGCCCGGAACAGCCCCGCCGCTCTTTTTTATCCCTGTTTCTCCGTTTTTTCAGCAAAACTTCACAGTCCCGAAACGCACTGTTCGCAATCGGGCTGTATAATGATTTCTGTGAATACGAGGTAATCTTTATGACGAGTGAACAACTCAGAGAACTGTATCTCACACGCCAGAGCTGCCGGAGTTTTTCCGACAAACCGGTCACCAAAGAACAGATCCGGGAAATCTGTTCCCTCGCGGGGCTGGCGCCCTCTGCCTGCAATCTTCAGCCCTGGCAGGTCTGCGCCGTGACGGGAGACAAACTGCCCGTCGTCAAAGCGCTTCTCAAAGCGCGGGGAAAAGCCCCCTTTGTGGACGACGCGCCCGCCATTCTGGTCATCGCGGAAGACGCCCGCGTTTCCCGGGCGACAAATCCCGCACTTTCCTATTTTGCTCCCTACGACGCCGGAGAATTTACGGCTTATCTCGTCCTCGCGGCCAAGGCCGCAGGGCTGGACACCTGCATTCTCGGCTGGCATGACGAACCGGAACTCAGAGAGAAACTCGGCCTGCCGGAAGGGATTTCCGTCCCCTACGTCATCGCGCTCGGATATGCTTCCGGCGGCTATGAAACGCGGAAAAAAATCCGCAAGGCGGAAGAGGAAATCCTCTCTTTCTGCGATTGATTGCAACCGGCGTCAACCGGCGGGCGCCGGAGACCGGCCGCGACAGACCGCGCCAAAGGAAGGCCGGCTGACCGCGTCAGGCGGCATTTCACGACGACCGGCAAGTAAACGCCGGGCCGGGAAGATCCCCGACCTGTCCTCGGACAAGCGCCGCCGTCCCGGTCCGTTTCCGGGTTAATCGGAATTTCATTTGCCCACCCCGTCGACTTTTCGACGCATTAACCTCTACATAACCCAAAGGGACCTGTCTTCACGACAGGTCCCTTTGGGTTATTCCAATTCCCGGATCCCACAGAAACGTGCGGGGATTGCCCGAAAAACGCGCAACGCCCGGTTTTCGGCTTTGGCCCGACGGGCCGCAGATTCCGGTTTATCGGCCGCAGACGGCGTTCACCACTTCGAGCAGCTCGGTTTCCCGGTTATAATTTTCCGTCACGACCTGCGCGCCGTCCTCGGGCAGAACGCCCCGGCCGTGTATGCAGTTTCCGCTCAACGGCCAGCAGATGCGCGCCGTCGTCAGCTTGACGGCGTCTCCGCCCGTAAGGTGCGGATAGGTCATCTGCATCACCCCTTTGCCGTAAGTTTTCGCTTCGCCGCTCCGCGTGCAAAGAAAAATGTCCGAATAATCGACGGCCCCGTAATCCACCATGGCGCCGATCAGACATTCGGAAGCGGACGCCGTGCCGTTGTCCGCCATGACGTAAATCCGGCTGTCTGCGGAAAAATACTCGTCGTACAAATTTCCCGAAGCATAAAACGTATCTTTTCTGCCGCTGCGGTACTCCGCGGTTGCCACCGCGGGACTTCCCGAACGGGCGTCCTTACAGAAATAGGAAGCGATGTCGCACATGATATCGAGATATCCGCCGCCGTCTGCCCGCAGATCGAGGATGAGATTTTTCTTTCCCTCCTGCCTGAACACGTCCATGGCCTTGGCAAATTGCTCCGACGCCCCGCCTGTAAACAACACCAGCCGGATATATGCCGTATCTTCGTCCAGCCCCGACAGCACGTTGTCGCTCCCGGTGAGCGTCGTCGCATTCTCTCCCGTAAAAATATAGGCCGAATCGGCGGAACGATAAAATACGTTGTTCGCCACAAACACTTCCCTGGTCAGGGTCACCGCCTCGTATTCGCCGTCCGGAGTATCCGACACCGCCAGCACGAACGGCTGTCCTTCCGGCTGTTCCAAAAGGAAGGTCATGACCGACTCGTAATCGCCCCGTTCCGCCACTTCGTTGGCATTCGGGCCGTAGCCGACCACATACATTCCCGTCCGGATCCCCGCGCGTTCCGCCGGCGAATTACCCGAAACCCATTCCACCAGCATCCGGTCGTTCTGATTGATTTCCTCGGAAGAAAACGTAATTCCGGCCCCGAGCGTGATCCCCTCCGAATCGGCCATCCAGGCCTCATATTCCTCCGAAGAAAAATACTGGGAATAGGGGTCGAGCAGACCGTTTACGCCGTCAAACACCGCGTCGTAAAACTCGTCGTCGCCAATCTCCTCATAATAGTTTTCCTGAATGAGCCCCTTTACCCACAGCAGCGTGCGGATCTGCTCGTCCAAAGTGCCCGAATAAGTGAAATACCCCGCAAAAAATCCCCCTGCGGCGATCAGCAGTCCGCCGGCGACGCAGGCGATGATCTTGCCGGGACTTTTTTTCTTTTTTGCGGACGCCGGCTGCGCCGCAGACAAAGCGCGCCGCCTCTCGTACAGCTCGGGCGGCACTTTTCCGTCCCCGGAAACAGTCCCTCCGCCCGCATTTCCGGCATTCCCGACATTTCCCGCATTTCCGCCGCCATAGCCGCCGGGGCCGGAAACGTTATATCCACCGCCGTACCCGTTTGTCCGGCGGGCGCCTCCGAAATCAAAGACATATTCCTCGTTCCCGGATTTCTCCTCTCCGCCTTTCCCGGCTGTTTGTTCCTCTGCGGACGCGCCCGCGTTCCGGAATTTTTCTTCTCCCGCGCCGCCGGCCTTCCTTTGATTTTCCGTTTCGGCATTCCCGTTGTTTTCCGCGCCGTATCCGCGGTTTTCCTCATTGTCCCGATTCATTTCTGAACTCCTTTTTTTCCGATATTTCCGCACCGTTTTCCGCGGGAAACAAACGGATAATTCCGCCTGTTTCCCGCATACTGTTACCGTAACGCCTTCCCGTGCCGGGCGAAGGAAAGAGTACCGTCCTTTCTCACTTGCCGAGCAGCCGGTACAGCACCGTCAGCACCCGGAAAGACACCGCGTCGGGGAACTGCCGGATATTCAGCCCCGTCGCCTTTTCGATCTTGTCCAGGCGATAGAGCAGCGTATTCCGGTGCATATACAGTTTGCGCGAAGTTTCGCTGACGTTGAGGCTGCTCTGCAAAAACTCCTCTGCGGTGTTCAGCATATCCGCATCCTCGAAAATTTCCTTGGCGCCCTCGTCCGTCATTTCGCCGAGATACTCCATCAGTTTGCTCTCGGGCACGTCTTCCAGCATCCTGACCAGCAGATACTCCCGATAAGAATGGACGTTTCCGCGGCTGGAAAACACCTCGGCATAGCGAAGGGCGCCCGCCGCCTGAGAATAGGACAGCGGGATGTCTTTCAGACTCTTGACCACCGATCCGACCCCGACGGTCGTTTCCAGCCCCAGCTCTTCCCGCAGGGACTGCGCGAGGAATTCGGCATAATCGGCGGGAGACTGGTATTCGCTCTCTTCCTCGCCGACAAATTTGACGAACACGCAGTTTTTCCGGTTGAGCGCCACCACGGTGTCGAGGCTGTTTCCGCCGTATTGGGAAATGAGGGAAACGACCTCTTCCATCTGCCCGGGAACGGAGAGCGCAAGCGCAAAACAGGCGGATTTCCCGACGGAAAATTTGGTCATATACCGATAAATACCCGCCGACGAGCATTCCCCGAACAAAATGCGCTTTAAATACTCGGTTTTGGACAGATCGGCTTCCTTTTCCTGCCGGTTTTCGATATAGGCGGGCAACAGGGCCGCGTAAGCGCGCGCCTGAGTTCCCGTCCCGCCGATCACGCCGATATATCCTGTATTTTTATAAAGAAAACGGAAAAACGTACACTCGCCGTCATCGGTTACCCCCTCAAACTGCCTGTCGCATCTGGATAAACCCCTGCCCGGCTCCTCGCCGGAATTTTCCCGGTAAAATCCGAACTCCGTCCCCAGTAGCGCGGCGATTCCCGAAGAAATTTTTTCAAGCTCCGTCATCACTTTTCCTCCGCTGGCATTTTCTCCCTTTTATTATAGCCCAAACCGCAAAAAAATTCAAGGGATTTTCGGCTTTTAAGGCCTGCTTTCTCGTTTTTCCGCCTCTCTGATTTTCAAAGAGAAAATTTTATAAAAATTTATTTTTTTAGTATTGACATAT
>DVMZ01000141.1 GCA_018714725.1 Candidatus Scatosoma pullistercoris | reverse complement strand
CGGACGGCGTGTTGCTTTCGGGAAAACTCAGCGTCGATCAGTCGGCGCTCAACGGCGAGAGCGCCGAAACGGAAAAAATCCCCGTGTTCTCGGGCGGGGAATGGGACCTTTCGCACAAAGATCAGCTCTTTTGCGGCAGTATCGTGTCCGCGGGAGACGGAATCATGCGGGTGGGCAGGGTCGGCGACAAGACCTTTTACGGCGGCCTTGCCGGAGAAATGCAGGAGGAACCGCCCGAAAGCCCGTTGCGCGTCAAACTGGCGGGCCTGGCGGGAACGCTCAGCCGATTGGGCTATCTCGCCGCCATCCTCATCGCCGTCGCCGATCTGTTCAACAGTTTTCTCATCGACAACGGAATGAATTTTGCCGCGGCCTGGTCGGATTTCTGTACCTGGAAAGTCTGTCTGCCCCGGCTTCTGCACGCGCTGACGCTGGCGATCGCCATCGTCGTGGTCGCGGTGCCCGAGGGATTGCCCATGATGATCGCCGTGGTCCTTTCCTCCAACATGCTCCGCATGATCAAAGACAAAGTGATGGTGCGAAAACCCGTGGGAATCGAGGCGTCCGGCGGGCTGAATATTCTGTTCACCGATAAGACGGGCACGCTGACGAAAGGGGAGCTGGAAGCCGTGCGCTTTGTGGAAGGGGACGGGCAGGTATGCGCCGACGTGCGAGAATGCAGCCCGACTGTGGGAGAACTTCTGCGGCTTTCCGCCTGTTTCAACACCGCCTGCGTGCTTTTTTCCGGCAGCGTTATGGGCGGGAATGCCACCGACCGGGCTCTGATGAAAAGTATTCTGCCCCTGGATTTCCGCATGGAAAATTATGAAAGGCTGACCGCGCTTCCCTTTGACAGCGCGTATAAATTTTCCGCGGCTTCTGTCCGCGGGGTCGACGGGCGGATGCCGCTGTTCGGTGAAAAATGCACGTTTGTCAAGGGCGCGCCCGAAAAGATACTTCCGTTCTGTACGGAATTTGTGGACGCGAACGGGGAGCTTCGTTCTTTCGACGGGGAAGCGGCCGGCAGGAAACAGCGCGCGATGACCGAAAGGGCAATGCGGGTGCTGGCCGTGGCGGTGTCGCGGAAAGAAGTGAACGGCGAAAAGGATTTGCGGGATCTTACGTTTGTCGCGCTGATCGGGATCCGCGATGATCTGCGGAAGGAAGTGCCCGCGGCGATCCGGGAAGTGACGGACGCCGGGATCCGGGTCGTGATGATCACGGGTGACAACATCGAAACGGCGAAAGCGGTGGCGGAAGAAGCGGGGCTGATGACGCCGACGCCGGAGGGGGAAGCGCCGCTGGCGGTGACGGGTAAGGAACTGTCCGCGATGACGGACGCGCAGGTGACCGCTCTGCTGCCCCGGCTCCGAGTGGTGGCGCGGGCATTGCCGACGGACAAGAGCCGTCTGGTGCGGCTTGCGCAGGCTTCGGGGATGGTGACGGGCATGACGGGCGACGGGATCAACGACGCCGCCGCGCTCAGAAAGGCGGACGTGGGGTTTGCGATGGGCACGGGCACGGACGTGGCGAAGGAGGCGGGCGACATCGTCATCCTCGACAATAATTTTGCTTCGATTGCCCGGGCGATCCGGTACGGCAGGACAATTTTTAAGAGCATCCGCAAATTCGTAGTGTTCCAGCTGACCATGAATCTCTGTGCGGTGGGCGTATCCCTGGTGGCGCCTTTTCTCGGATTCGATACCCCGGTCACCGTCATTCAGATGCTGTGGATCAACATCATCATGGATACGCTGGCGGGGCTGGCGTTTGCGGGAGAACCCGCTTTGCCCGAATACATGGAGGAGGCGCCCGTACGGCGGGGGGAACCCGTACTCAACCGGCAGATGGCGGCGCGCATCCTCTTTACGGGGCTTTATACGGTGGGGCTTTGCCTGCTCTTCCTGAAAGCGCCCGTGTTCCGGAAACTATTCCGCTGGGAGGAAAACCCGGTATATTTTTACACCGCATTTTTCGCCCTGTTCGTGTTTTCGGGGATTTTCAACGCATTCAACGCGCGGACGGAACGGCTGAATCTGTTCTCTCATCTCGGAAAAAACAAACTGTTCGTCGTCTTTATCCTGCTTGTCATGGCGGTACAGTTGCTTTTGATTTATTTCGGGGGAGAAGCCTTCCGCTGTGCCGGGCTGACGCCCAAAGAACTCGCCTTTACCCTGCTCCTCGCCTGTACGGTCATCCCCGCCGATTTTCTGAGAAAGGTGCTCGTCAGAAAATTTGCGGGCGCCTCCGCCCGTAAAACGGCGGCGGGCCGGGAATTGCGGAGAAAAAAATCCGCGCGGCCGTGTACGCCGGCCGTGAACCGCAGCCGGCCGTGAACCGTAAGCATTTTCCCCGGGGAGAAAGGCTCGCAAAAAAATAAAACGAAAATAAAAATCAGAAAAAGGATGGAAAATACAATGAATACCACGGAAAAAACCGCAATGACGCCGGAAGAAAAACTCGCCGCTTACGAGCGGATGCAGGCGTTCGTGAAGAGCGAATATACGGCTCTGACCGAAAAGATGGAAAAGCTTAAGGCGGAAGATAAGACGAAAACGGTGAGCTACCGGGAGTCGCTCGGGTGTCGCACTTATTACAAGGCGGTGCTGGAGCTGTACGAAAAATTCGGTCTGTAAAAGGGACGGAATTGCGATTGCCGTCTGCGGAAAAGAGCCGGAAACGGGTGCGCGGATGACCTGCGCGGAAGAATCGGAGACGCAGGCGCGGAAGAAGGCCGGGCGTTTTGCGGTTCGTCCGGAGCCGGAAAAGGACAGGGCCGGGCGCCGGCGGGCGCCGGCGAGAAATTTCACAAAGGATTTACAAATCCGTCGTTTCACGCCGGTGAATTAAATTGACTTTTTCCGCAAATAATAGTACAATCAAGACATGAGTAAAATTTGTCTGAATTGCGGTCATAGCAACAGTGACGTTGCAAAATTCTGCGTTCGCTGCGGTATGCGCCTGCCGGAAGAGCCGGACATGGGGAAAAATCCGCCCGAAGGAGAGGCGGATAAGGGCGCCGCGGCCCTTTTCGGGCCGTTCACGGCGGAATCCGCGGAATTGACCGACACGGAACACGGGGGAAATGTTTCGGACGGGACGACGGGGACACCGGCGGAAACCCGGCCGGAAAACGCCGGAATCGAGGAGGTTCCGGATAAGGCGGAAGGCGCGGGAAATGACGGGTCTGCGGACCGGGCGGACGGCGCGCGGGAAACGGGCGGCGGGGAAGCCGCCTTTGAAACAGGTCCCGTCGGGGCGGGCGGAACACAGCCGCCCCGTGCGGAGCCGGAAAGCTCCGATCCTCTCGCTTCGTCCGGACCGGAGGGCGGAAAAGTCAGCGCGGAATGGAACGGCGGGGAATATAGCGGCAATACGGGCGCACAGCCTTCCGTTCGGCCGGAAATACCCTCCGCTCCTCAGCCCGGGGCGCCCGGGCCTTCTTCCGGGGAGACCCCCGGCTATTTCCGGACGCCTCCTTTCACCACCGCGAACGGCACCCCGTATTATCGCGCGCCTTCGGGTTATCCGCAGCCGGGGTTTTCACCTGCGCAGTCGCAGGAATTTGTGCGTATGCGCCAGGAAGAGCTGGCCCGCCGTGCAAAGATGCGGGCGCTTTCCAAGCGCAAGACCTTATTCGTCCTTGCGTTTGTCGGGCTGCTCCTGGACTTTTTGTTCGGGATCGGCGCGTTGATGTGTCTGCCGGTGGCGATCGTCGCTTCCGTCGAAGCGCGGCGGCTGTACCGCGAAGAGAATAAGATGAGCACGCAGTTGCTCTGGGCCATGGTCATCGGCTATGTCGGCAGTCTGCTGGGATTTATCTTCCTGTTTCTGGTTATCTGACGGAATTGTTTTTTTTAAATTTCATAGAAAGCGCAAGGCGCGGAGGTTACATAATTCGGCATATGAGGAGTGCATATGTTAGACAGACGGA
>DVMZ01000140.1 GCA_018714725.1 Candidatus Scatosoma pullistercoris | reverse complement strand
TACGATCCGGCCTTCCCGCACACCCGCGAATACATAAAAGAACATATGCAGAAGTGGTGCGAGGAAAACCCCGACACCGACGTGGTGCGCTTCACCACCTTTCTCTATCAGTTCTCGCTGATTTTCAACGAGTCCGGGAAAGAGAAATTCGTGGAATGGTTCGGCTATGCGCAGACGGCGAATCCCGTGCTGATCGACGAATTTGAAAAGGAGACGGGAATCCGGCTCCGCGCGGAAGATTTTGTAGACGGCGGCTGTTACAACAATGCATTCCGCTGTCCGAGCGAGCGTTTTCAGAAATACCGGGATTTTGTTCAGCGCTTTGTCAGCCGCACGATCGGAGAGCTGGTGGACATCTGCCACAAGAACGGCAAGGAAGCGATGATGTTCCTCGGCGACGACTGGATCGGAAGCGAGCCGTACGGAAAGTATTTCAAGGATATGCACCTGGACGCGGTGGTGGGCAGCGTGGGCGGCGGCGTCACCGTCCGCATGCTTTCGGAAATCCCGCACGTCGGGTATCATGAAGGGAGGTTTCTGCCCTATTTCTTCCCCGACACCTTCTTTGAGGGGAACGAGGACAACGCGGTGGCGGAGCTCAACCGCAATTGGCTGACGGCCCGCCGGGCTATGATGCGCAAGTCTCTGGACAGAATGGGCTTCGGCGGCTATCTGTCCCTGGCGGCGAAGTTCCCGAAGTTCGTTTCGCGCGTGGCGGAGATTGCGGACGAATTCCGCACCATTTATGACGCGATCGACAACCGGAAACCCTATTGCACTCTGAAAGTGGCCCTGCTGAATTGCTGGGGCAAAATGCGGAGCTGGATGAGCCACATGGTCGCGCATGAGCTGTGGTATCAGTCGGTGTATTCCTATCAGGGGATTTTAGAAGCCCTTTCGGGCCTGCCGGTGGAAGTGGAATTTCTTTCGTTTGACGACGTCCGCACGTCGGGGATTCCCGCAGACGTGGACGTCATCATCAACGCGGGCGACGCGTATACGGCGTTTTCGGGCGGCGAGAACTGGCTGGACGAAAAGGTGGTTACGCGGGTCCGGGAATTTGTCCGGAACGGAGGCGGGTTCATCGGCGTAGGCGAACCGACGGCGGTGCGCGGTTCGGGCAGATATTTCCGCCTTGCGGACGTGCTCGGCGTGGATGAGGAAATCGGATTCACGCTTTCGGAGGATAAGTACAATATCCGGAAAACGTCGCACGGGCTGACGGAGGGAATGACAGCGTTCGACTATGGCGAGGACAAGAAAAACATCTATGCGCTGCCCGGCGCCAAAGTGCTGGATATCGCGTTTTCCGACCGCTTCCGCCGGGATGTCAACGTCGGCGAAGTGAAAATGGCGGTCAATGAATACGGAAAGGGCAGAAGTTTTTATATCACCGGCATTCCGTACTCGTCTGAAAATGCCCGTCTGCTGTATAAAGCGCTGTGCTGGACGGCGGGAAAGACATTGGAGAAAGTGTATTCTTCCAATGTAAACACCGAATGCCACTATTATCCTTCCAGCGGGAAATACGCCGTGGTCAACAACAGCAACGCGCCGCAGACCACCGAATTTTACGATCTGGACGGCAAAAAGGCGGAACTTGCGTTGCAGGGAATGGAAATCCGCTGGATAGACGGCGGAAAGCGCGAATAAAACCGAAAACACGCGGAAGCGACAGTATCGCCCCGCCCGGCTTTGGCCGGGCGGGGCGGGCATTTTCAGAGAGCGTCCGTCGGCCGCGGGAGGGCCGTAAATCCGGAAAAGCAATTTTTTCGGCGCATAAACGGGAACAAAGTACACATACTGCGATAAGGAGGAAAAATATGCGTATTGCAAACATTATCTCTTATGTCCTTGTTCTGTTGGGCGCCATTAACTGGGGGCTTTTCGGAATTTTCAATTTCAACCTTGTTTCCGCGATTTTCGGCGGAGCGAGAGCCGTCGGGGCCATCATCGTGTATTCTTTGATCGCTGCCGCCGCGCTTTGGCTGATCGTTTCTCCGATTCTCACCAAGGGGCTGCTGGTCATGGGGCACGACAGGGGCAGAGAATAATTAAAAAATTACGGATGACAAACGCCGGGCTTTGTGTAAAAGCCCGGCATTTTTCCGCAACCGTCAGTTTTTGCTTTTTTTCTTTTTTGTCCTGAATAGTCCGGTCTTTTTCTGAACATCCGTTTCAACGCAACGTTGTTTTCTGCTTTATTCTGCCGCAGAGCCGGGGCGATAAGATTCGCACAAACGGTCAGCGGGATTCATAAAATAATAAAAGACAACAGGGAGGACGAGACGATGATGCGGAAAAATGTGCGGTGGTATGTCTGGAAGGAGCATTTGTTCTCGATTTCGGGAACGCCCGATTATGCGGTGCGGATTCTGGGAAAGACGCTGGCAGAGCACAATACAGACAAATTCGGCGCGGTGGTTTCGGAAGGCTTTCCGGAGCCTCCGGACGGAGAGGAAATCGTGGTTGTGTTGCGCTCGTCTTATACCTGCCTGCCCAAAGCGGGCGTGGAAGCGCTTGTTTCCAGAGCGGAAAGAACGGGGAAAAACCTCTTTTTCGGGGCCGGCTGGATCCTGGCCGAGGACAGTGCGATTGAGGAGGCGGAGTATTGTCCGCTGAAGGCGGGGGCGGCCTTTTTGTCCGCCGCCGATTATCCTTTCGTCGCCGAATGCCTGCGCCGGGAAATTCTCCGCCGCCTGATTCGCCACGGCGTCATCGTCGAAAATACGTCGGGGGTATATGTGGACGCCACTTCCTTTGTGGAGAGCGGCGCGGTGCTCTCGCACGATGTCACCGTGTCGGGAAAGAGCCTCGTCAAAAGCGGCGCGCGGATTTATCCCTATACCGTCGTGGAGGACAGCACGGTCACGCCTTTTGCGGAAGTGGGGCCGTTTGCGCATCTGTGCAAACAAATCCGGTGAAAGCCGTCGCCCCGAAACGGGCCGGCGCGCGAGGCCGGCCGCCGGTCGGCGGGAAATAAGAGAGCCGGAAGGGCGAAACGGGGAATATTTTCCGGAAAGGGCTTGACAGCGGCGCGGGAAAACGTTACAATAGAAAAAAACGGGAGCCGGTTTCCGGCGGCTGTACGGCCGGCCGGATACGGGAGAAAAAAGCATGAGAATCCAATCGTTTACGGTAATTTCCGCCTATGACAATCTGGCGCTCGCCTGCGTGGCTTACGAGCCGGAGTCCTCGCCGAAAGGCGTTTTTCAGATCGTGCACGGGATGTGCGAGCGCAAGGAACGGTATGACAAATTTATGCGCTTTCTCGCCGAGCACGGGTTTGTCGCGGTTGCCCACGATCATCGCGGGCATGGCGCCAGCGTCGTTTCCGACGCCGATCTCGGCTGGTTTCGCGACCGGAAAGCCGTTGCGATCGTCGAGGACGCGGTACAGGTGACCCGGGTCGCCAAAGAGCGCTATCCCGGTCTTCCCGTCGTGCTGTTCGGGCACAGCATGGGTTCGATGATCGTCCGGTGTTACCTGCAAAAACACGATTCGGAAATCGACAAACTGGCGGTGTGCGGCTCTCCCAGCAAAAATTCGCTGGCGGGCGCCGGACTGGCGTTGGCAAAGAGCATTGCCCTGACGAGAGGAGAACGGTACAGAAGCCCGATGCTCGCGCAGCTTTCGACGGGGAACGGCGACAAGAAGTTTCCGGGCGAAGGGCGGGCGTGCTGGCTGACGCGCGACCGCTCGGTAGCGGAGGCGTATAACGCCGATCCCAAGTGCAACTTCATCTTCACCTGCAACGGGTATGAAAATCTGTTCCGCCTGATGCAGAGCACTTACAATGCCGGGAAATATGAAGTGCGCAATCCGGCTCTGCCCATTCTCTTTGTGTCCGGCAGCGACGACGCCGTGCTGATCAGCGAGGAGAAATGGTTTGCTTCGCAGCAGTTTCTGCGGGATGTGGGGTACCGGAACGTTTCGGGAAAGCTGTATCATCAGATGCGGCATGAGATTCTCAACGAAATCGGAAAAGAAGAGGTCTATGCGGACTTGCTCGCGTTTGCGGAAAAGGACGGGACAAAATAAACCTTCCTGGTGCCCGGCACGCCGGCCGGCAATATAAAAACGCTTTTCTGAAAATATTTTTGACAGCTTTTGCCCCGATTGAAAACCGAGGGGCAAAAGCCGCTTTTTCGCGGCGTTTCCGGCGCCGGGGCCGGAGGACGACGGCATTTTTCGGAAAAAGACAATGATTTGCCGGGGGCAGGGATTCCGTCAACGCGGCGGGAAATCTTTTTTTTGCGCAAAGGGTTGACAAAATTGCGAGGGTGTCGTATAATAGAGACAAAGTGGCGGAAACGAAATTTCTTCAAATATCATTCGTTTCCCGCGGAGGTTATATGGCTAAGAAAAAGACATCTTCTTTGTTGGGGCTGATTCTGATGGCGGTAGCGGTGGTCGGCGCCGTGCTGGCGGTGGTCGGCGTGTTTACGGACTGGGTGAAATATGTGGTCGATTCCGTGGTCGGCGGAGCTTCCGAAGGCAGTACGCTGAAGGAACTGTCGGAGCTTTCGGAACAACTGGAAATGTATGGGGCAATGAATGCGTTTGCTTACATCACCATGATTCTTTCCATCGTCAGCGCCGCGCTTCTCGTGCTCGTGAAATTTCTGAAAATGGGGATTCTTCGTCCGATCACAGGGCTTGCGGGGCTTCTCACCGTCGTATCTGCCATTCTGA
>DVMZ01000139.1 GCA_018714725.1 Candidatus Scatosoma pullistercoris | reverse complement strand
CGGATTGCGGAAACGCCCGAGCAGTTTTTGCTTTTTTATCAATTTCCCCTGGCTTTTTCAAGCAGCGCATTCACGCTCTCGCTCAGAACGGCAAGCCCGGCATCGGCCGCGGCCTCGTCCGCCGCGCGCAGGGAATAGTAAATTTTCAGTTTCGGCTCGGTCCCGGACGGCCGGACGCAGACGAAAGAACCGCCCTGCAATTCGTAGTACACGCAGTTGCACTTGGGAATATCCAGCGCCTGCACCTCTCCGGAAGGCCAGACGATGCGCTTTGCCGCGCTGTAATCGCGGAACGCCTCCACTTTCTTTCCGCCGAGCTCGGTCACGGTCATCCCTTTGAGGGCGTCCACCACCGCGTTCATCTCCTTCATGGCATTCAGCCCGGAATATTGAATGGACACGTTTTTATCCAGCACATACCCGTATTTTTTATAGATTTCCTGCAAGCGGCGATAGAGGGTCTTACCAACATAGGTATAATAGCAGACCATCTCCGCACAGAGCATGGAAGCGACGACGGCGTCCTTATCCCGCGCATGCGTGCCGCGGAGATAGCCGCAGGATTCTTCAAATCCGAACACGAACGTATAGCTGCCGTCTTTTTCCCATTGCTTGATCTTTTCGCCGATAAACTTGAACCCGACGGGCGTTTCAAACAAAGTCACGCCGAAATCGTCGCAGATCGCTTTTGCCATTCCCGTCGTAACGAACGATTTGACGACGGCGGCGTTGGCGGGCATGGCGTTTTCCTCTTCCAGCCGGGTGAGAATATAATCGAGCAGCAAAATCCCCACCTGGTTTCCCGAAAGCGCCGTGAATTCCCCCTGATCGTCCTTTACCGCCACGCCCAGCCGGTCGGAATCGGGATCGGTGCCGAACACGACGTCTGCGTGAATCCGGTTGGCCAACGCGATTCCCATCGAAAGGGTTTCCTTGAACTCCGGATTGGGCACTTTGACGGTGGAAAATTCGGTATCCTTCGTCGTCTGTTCTTCCACTACGGTGACGTTGATGCCCAGTTTTTTGAGAATGGTGGTCACCGGGACATATCCGCTGCCGTGCACGGGCGTATATACCAGTTTGAGATTGGCGCCGCACTTTTTCACCGCTTCGGGCGAAAGCCGGAGCCTGGAAAGCTCTTCGATATAGTCCTCGTCCAGTTTTTCGGGAACGGGCACAATCAGCGGGCTGTCTTCCTCGGCGGTCACGGAGAGATAATCGTCGATTTTCGAGATATACTCCACCACCTTTTCCGTATCTTCGGGCGACATCTGCGCGCCGTCCGCGCCGTATACCTTGTATCCGTTGTATTCCTTCGGATTATGACTGGCGGTGATCATGATTCCCGCAAAAGTATGCAGATAGCGCACCGCAAACGAAAGCATGGGCACGGGATGCACGTCCCCGAACAGATACGCCTTCACGCCGTTCGCCGCAAGCACTCCCGCCGCCGCTTTTGCAAATTCGGCCGATTTTCTTCTCGTATCGTAAGAAATGACCACGCCGCGGGCCGCCGCTTCCGTCCCCTGTTCCAGAATAAAGGAAGCCAGCCCCTGCGTCGCGCGCATGACGGTGCAGACATTCATCATGTTCATGCCGAACCCGATAATACCGCGCATCCCCGCCGTACCGAATTCCAGCTCTCCCCCGAACCGATACTCCTTGGCCTTTTCGTCGGAAGCAATCGCTTTCAGCTCCGCTTTCCCCTCCGCCGAAAGCCGGGGATCGTTTAACCATTTTTCATAATTTTTCTGATAATCCATACCTGAGAATATCCTCCTGCCTCAATTTCTTTCCGGTTCCGGCCCTGCCCGCCGGCCTGACCGAACCGTTCTTTTTCCTTTCCTGATCCGGCGTCCGGCTTCCGCGCCCCGTTTTCCGGGCCGGCCGGTTTCCGCTCTTGTCCGCGCCCTCCTGCGGCGACGTTATGCCCGGCGTTATCGCCTCGCATCGCGCCCCGGATTATCAGCCCCCCGCCGCGGTTCGCCGCGGCCTTCCGCTTCGGCGCGCTCCTATTGTACTCGTCCGGCGCTCAAAATATTACTTCCCGCTTATTCTCCCCCGGGTTTTCCGGGATCTTTTTCCAGCGCACCCGGATCCGCAGCTCGGGTTATCCGGTCCTCATTTTCGGGGCTCCCGGTTCCAAGGCTCCCGGTTTCGGGGCTCCCGGCGCCTTCGGCGGAATCGTTTTCCGACGCCGCCCGCTCAACGTCCGTCTCATCGCCGTTTCCGGGCGCATCGTTTTCCGACAGAGACAGCGCGTCGAGCGCCGCAAGCACTTTGGCCTCGACGCCGTCCAGCCTGCGTCCCAGATTTTCCGCGAGTTCCGAAGCGCTCTGCAAACCGATTGCACCGGGACTGTAGTCCTTATTGCCCGCATACAGCTCCATATTTTCCGGATCCTCGACGGTATCGAAGAAATGTTCGCTGTCGCCGCGGTCGCGATTGGTGGCGATGCGGTCGTAAGTAATGAAATATTTTTTGCCCTGCACCGTATAATAATTGACAAACTGTTCGCAGATAAACAGGAAATACGATGCCGGAACGGTAACGAGCAAAGCGCTGCCGAACGTACACACGGCCGCCACGACGTTGAGGATAATCACGACATACACGGTGACGATATAGGTGGAATACACCTTGTTCCACTGTTTCTTCTGACTTTTTCTGCCGAAGCGCATCGCCTGTCCGACCGACATATTGTCGGAAGCCATTGCCGGCAACCACATCGAAGTCAGCGTAAGTTTGAGCGCCTGACACAAAACGATGAACGTCATCGAGAAAAAGAGGGACAAGAACACGTTCAGGAAAGAAAAGAGATAAAAGAACAGGAACCAGCACAGGGCAATGACGATCACGTCGAACAGGAACACGACGGGAACGTACACGATGCTGTACAGACTCGCCCGGCCGAGATTGCGGATATAAGCCGCGGCAAAAGGGGTTTCCGCGTAAGTCCCCATGCGATCGTTCAGGATACTCCCGATCGAGAAATACCCGAGCGTATCCATAAACCGTCCCAGAAGGTATACCACCGCAACGCCCACCAGCGACCAGACAATACGCGACATCATG
>DVMZ01000018.1 GCA_018714725.1 Candidatus Scatosoma pullistercoris | reverse complement strand
AACGGGGAGCTCGACGGGCTGTACGATCTGGTGATCAGGCTGGTCGGCCGGCTGAAAAAGGGCGGAAGAATCGCCATTCTGACTTTCCATTCGCTGGAAGACAGAGCGGTGAAAGAGGCGTTCCGGTATCTGGAAAGTCCCTGCGTCTGCCCGAAGAATCTTCCCGTGTGCGTATGCGGGAAAAAACAGGAAATCAAAGTGATTACTCATAAGCCGATCACGGCGGGCGAAGAGGAGCTTTCGGTAAACCCGAGGAGCAAGAGCGCCAAGCTGAGGGTCGCTGAAAAGATATTGTGAAGCTTCGGTTTCACGGGAAACACGGAATCCGTTAAAAGAGAAGCGGCGGTTCCGTGATACAGGGAACAGCGGAGGGAATCCGCGGGGAGAGAAAGCCATGGCAACGGTATTTGAAACGAGACCTCAGACCGCATTTGCGCCCGTTCGGGAAGAAGAGGCTTTACTGCACAACGCGCTCATCAAAGAGCGGTATAAACAATTATTGCAGAACGCGGAAGAGGATCAGCTTTCGGAGAGCATTTCCCGTGCGGAAAAAGCTCCGGTTGCTTCCTATCCCGCCCGCGCGTCTGTCCTTGCGCCCGAAAGACCTGCGGAAAAGCCCGAACAGTACTTTGCGCCCGCGCAGGCTCCCGCGGAGAACGTCACGGTGCACGAGAGGGTGAATTCTCCCTTGTTTACGCCCGAGACGCTGGACAGGACCATCCGCGAAAGCGGATTTGCGCCTGCCGTGGCGGAGCCGGAAACCGATGTTTTCGCGGCGCGTGAAGAGGCAGTCCGCCCGGCGGACATGCCTGCGGCTTATGAGCTTCCCGAAGTTCGGCCCATGCCGGTTGCGGCTGTGAATGCGGAAGCGGCCGTGGAGTCGTACGGTCTCAGCGCGTTTGCGATGAAGATGATCGCGGCGTTTGCGGCGGCGGTCATTATGCTTCTCACAATCATCGGCATCAATTCGTATGTGATTTCGCAGAAGGCAAAACAGCTTAAAAATCTCGAACAGAAGAGACAGCAGCTCGAAGAGAAGAACGCAGAGCTGGAAGCGCGGATCGAAGAGGCCACTTCTTATGAAAAGGTGCTTGAATTCGTGAAGGAAAACGGTATGATACTCGACGAGAATTGACCGGACGCGAGTGGTCCGGAATATTTCCCAAAGGAGAGAACGACCATTAAAAAACCGACAACTGATTATTCCGTATCTGTTTTACGAAAGAGGTTATCTGCCGTGCTCGCGGCGATAACCTTTCTTTTTTGCTTTCTGACGGCGCGCTTTTTCTATGTGCAGGTGGCGTGGAGCGGCGAGCTCGGCTACCGCGCGCTCGATCAGTGGATGCGGGAAATTCCCGTCGTCGCGGAACGCGGACTCATCACCGACAGGAACGGAGTGGTACTGGCGGAAAACGATACGTCATATACGGTATTCGCCCGGTCCAATGCCGTTTCCGACAAAGAGGGGACGTCGCGGCTGCTCGCCGACGCGCTCGGCGTGGACGGCGACGCCCTCCTCGAAAAACTTCAATCGGTGAAGGCTTCGGAAATCACGGTTGCCCGGCATGTGAGCAAAAGCGCGATCGAAAAACTGGAGCCGGAAGATCCGGCCGGAATTTATTATGCCCGCGACAACACCCGCGTTTACCCGAAAGGGGATTCTCTCTGTCAGGTATTGGGATTCACGTCCACCGACAATTCGGGCACGACGGGGATCGAGAAGTACTACGACAAATACCTCGCGGGGGAAAACGGGGAACTTCTGTATGAGACCGATCTGGTGGGGATCGACCTGGAAGGGGCGGTGGCGGCCTATCTTCCCGCGGAAAACGGGATGAACGTGGGGCTGACCATCGACTACGGAATTCAGTCGGTGGCAGAAAGCGCTTTGAAACGGGTGGCGGAAACGTATTCTCCCGCTTCCGCGGAATGTATCGTCCTCGATCCGGATACGTTTGAAATTCTCGCCATGGCGGGCTATCCCGCGTATGACCTCAACGAAGTGCCCCGCGACGATACGGAGCTCCTGAATTCGCTTTCCCGGAACCGCATTGTCTGCGACATTTACGAACCGGGGTCCACATTCAAAATCTTCACGGCGGCGGCCGATCTGGAAGAATGGCTGCACGGCAACAAAAACGCCTTTTCGACGAGTTATATTTTCCCGAGCAGCCGCACCCGGTCGGTGGACGGCACTACGGTAAAATGCTGGAGCACGCACGCCAACGGCAAACATTGTAATCAGACGCTTGCGGAAGCGCTCAACAACAGCTGCAATCCCTGTTTCACCGACATTGCGCTCTCCCTGGGCACGGAGACGTTTTACGATTATCTCTCCGCCTTCGGGTTCGGAAAAGCGACGGGGGTGGATTACGGCGGGGAAGCGCTCGGAATGCTCCTTCCCGAATCCGCCGTGCGCGACTGCGATCTCGCGCGTATCGGGTTCGGCCAGACGATTGCCGTATCGGGCATTCAGCTCGCCTGTGCGGCCGCAGCCGCGGTAAACGGGGGATATTACTACACCCCTCATCTCGTCAAAAGCATTTACGCCTCGGACGGCTATGTTCTGCAAGAAGTGGAAAAATCCCTGAAAAACCGCACGGTCAGCGAGAAGGCTTCCGCATTGCTCGCGGAAATGCTGGAAGGGGTCGTGCGGGACGGCAGCGGAAAAAAAGCGTACATAGAGGGCTATCGGGTCGGCGGCAAGACGGGTACCGCGCAGAAATACGAAAACGGCCACATCGCCGCGGGAAAATACGTTTCGTCCTTTGTCGGATTCTTTCCTGCAAACGACCCGGAATATCTCGCCCTGGTGATCGTGGACGAACCGCAGGGCGCCTATTACGGCAGCGTCGTCGCGGCGCCGTGCGCAAAAGAAATTTTTGAGGGAATAATCGCTCTGAAAAACATACAACCTTACGAAGGCGAATAAATATAGAAAGAGAGACCTGCCGGAAGAAAGACGTTACAGCCGGGTGCCGGCTGGAAGGGGTGGTGTATGATTTTGTCGGAGCTTGCCGCCTGTGTGGAGGGCGCGCGCATTGTCTGCTGCGACCGCGCGGCCGCGGAGAACACGAAAATCGGAGGATTGACGGCCGACAGCCGTTTCTGCGGCCCGGGCGATCTCTTTTTCTGCCTCACGGGCGGGAAAACGGATTCGCACGCCTATGCGGGAGACGCGGAAGGGGCTGGAGCCGCCGCCGTCGTCTGCGAACGCGATCTCGACCTGAAAATTCCGAGGCTGATCGTACCCGATTCCCGGCGGGCGATGGGGCTCATCGCTTCCGGGTTTTACGGCCGGCCGGCAGACCGTCTGAAAATCATCGGCATCACCGGAACCAACGGCAAAACCACCACTTCCTATATGCTCGCGTCCATTCTTCGCCGCGCGGGAAAACAGGTGGCCGTGGTGGGCACGCTGGGAATTTATTACGGCAAAAAACAGATCGCGCCCGAGCTCACCACGCCGGATCCGCTTTTCCTGCATAAGATTTTTGCGGATATGGTGAAATGCGGTGTGGAATATGTCGTGACGGAGGTCTCCGCGCACGCGCTCTTTTATCATAAAGACGAGGGCATTTCCTATGCCGCCTGCATTTTCACCAATCTGACGCAGGATCATCTGGATTTTTTCGACGGAATGGACAGCTATAAACAGGCCAAGAAGAGGCTGTTCGACGTACGGAAATGCCCGGTTGCCGTCCTCAATGGCGACGATCCCGTCGGAAGGGAAATCGGTGCGGAGCGGTCGGAGTCCTCCGAAAACGCGGAAGGGCCGGAAAATCCAGGGGAACCGGGAGAGGCGAAACTTTCGGAATCCGGCCTCCGGCCGCAAGTTCCCGACAGTACGCATGACAAACCCCGGACTATTTTTTACGGTCTGGAAGCGCCGTCGGAAGTGTTTGCGGTGGTTACGTCGGAGGATTTGCAGGGCTGTGAATTCATGCTCAATCTCTCCGACAGCCTTTGCCGGATTTCCCTGCCGATGACGGGGCGGCACAACGTCTACAATGCCATGGCGGCGGCGAGTGCGGCAATGGCGCTCGGCGTGCGCACGGAAGCGATTGCCGGCGGTCTGAACGAGATGAAACCGGTGCGCGGCAGACTGGAATGGGTGGGGAAATACCGCGGCGCGGATATTTTTGTGGATTTCGCGCATACGCCGGACGGACTTGAAAAATCCCTTTCTGCCCTCAAAACGCACTGTAGGGGCCGGCTTTTGTGCCTGTTCGGCTGTGGGGGCAACCGCGATCGCTCCAAACGCGCGCCGATGGGCGAGACGGTGGCCAAACGGGCGGACTTCGGAATTCTCACGTCCGACAATCCGCGTTTTGAGGAGCCGACGGACATCATTGCGGAGATCGAAAAGGGGTATCGCCGCGTTTCCGATCGCTATGTCGTCATTCCCGAACGGGAAAGGGCAATCCGTTACGCGGTCGGCATTCTGAAAAAAGGCGACGTCCTGCTGGTGGCCGGCAAGGGCGGAGAGGACTATCAGGAAATCATGGGTATAAAATATTCCTATAACGACAATGCTGTAATCAGGGAGGCGATGAGCAGAAGACCGCCGCTCTGACAAGAAATCATGAAAATTTATTTTGCCGCCGCGCTCGTCGCGTTTTTTCTCTCGCTCCTTTTCTGTTTCCTGTTGATTCCCATGCTCCGGAAACTCAAAGCGGGGCAGAACATTCTTTCTTACGTCAAGGAACACAAAGGTAAAAGCGGTACGCCCACGATGGGCGGACTCGCTTTTATTTTGTCCGCAATCGTCGCTTTTGTCCTGTTCCCCGGAAGGGCGGACCGCACGGCGATCGTTGCGCTCACGGTGGGGTTTTCCTATCTTCTCGTGGGCTTTCTGGACGATTTTCTCAAAAAGAGACGCAAACAGAATCTGGGCCTCCGCGCCTGGCAGAAATCCGTCTTTCAGGCGTTTGCCGCCGTTTTTGCGGGAATTTATTGCGTGAGGGCAGGGCTGACCGTCCTCCACATTCCCTTTTTCGGCGTCAGTTTCGACATCGGATGGTGGATGTTTCCGCTGGCCGTGTTCGTATTCCTGGCCACCGTCAATTGCGTCAATCTCACCGACGGATTGGACGGGCTGGCGGCGGGAACCTGCATTCCCTTTTTTCTTGCGATGGGAATCCTGATCGTACTGCGCGGAGAAAATTCTCCGCTGGCGACCCTGTCTTTCTGCCTTTGCGGTTCGCTCGGCGCCTATCTTCTGTTCAACGCTTCGCCCGCTTCCGTGTTCATGGGGGACACCGGCTCGCTTTCTCTGGGCGGCTTTGCCGCCTGTATCGGCGTATTCACCGGCAATGCACTCTATATCGCGGTCATCGGCGCCATGTTCGTGCTTTCCGGCGCCACCGTCATCATTCAGGTGCTGTATTTCAAGGCGACGCACGGAAAACGGGTGTTTCTGATGGCGCCCGTTCATCACCATTTTCAGGAAAAAGGCTATTCGGAGTGCAAAATCTCTTATGCCTATGCGGCGGTGACGGCGGTGCTCGGCGCGCTCTGCATTCTCGCGGCATTGTAACCGTTTGCGGCAACGGGCAAAGGGACAATGCGGTAAAAACAAATCAAAAAATTCTGAAAGAAAAAAGGCACGGAAAAAGTACTGAGGAGGGAAAAATCAATCAAGGACGGAGGGAGGAGAATCATGTATCCCGTAAATCAGACGTTTCTCGTGCTGGGGCTGTCCCGTTCGGGCTGTGCCGCGGCGGAATTTCTGCTCGGAAGAAAAGCAAAGGTGTATATCTACGACGATGTGCCGGGAGAGGGAGTAGAAAAGGCGATGGCCCGGCTGGAAGAAAAGGGCGCCGAAAGGATTTCGGCCGAACAGCTTCCGCGCATGCATGAAACTTGCGACGCGCTGGTGCTCAGTCCGGGCATTCCCATCGATCACCCGACGGCGGTGGCGTTCAAGCGCGGCGGCCGCGCGGTGGTGGGGGAGACGGAGCTCGCCGCGCGGTATATGCGCTGTCCGGTCGTGGCGGTGACGGGCACCAACGGCAAGACCACGACGGTGAGCATGCTGGAAAAAATTCTGTCGGACGGCGGCCTGGAAGCCCATGCCTGCGGGAATATCGGCACGCCGATGATCGGATATGTACAGCTCCCGGAAACCGCGGTGGCCGTTGCCGAAATCTCCAGTTTTCAGCTCGAGACGCTCGGTTCTCTCTGTCCGCACGTCGGCGTGGTCCTGAACGTTACGGAAGATCACCTCAACCGCCATTACAATATGGACAATTACATATTCTTAAAGAGCAAACTTCTGAAAAACAGCACGGAAGCGGAATATGCGGTGTTGAATTTCGACGACGGAATCGTGCGCGGATTCGCCGAAAAGACCAAAGCCCGGATTTTATATTTTTCCGTGCGGGAAAAGGTGCACGGCGCCTATCTCGAAAACGGGGAACTGTATTTTTGCGGGGAGCATATCCTCTCCGCTTCCGAGCTCCTCACCGACGGCCTGCATAACATTCAGAACGCCCTCGCGGCGATTGCGGCGGCGAAAATCATGGGTGTGCCGTCCGAATCGATCTCCCGTTCTCTCGCAAGTTTCAAGGGAATACGGCACCGGATCGAATATGTCGGCGAGGCAGACGGAATCAAATATGTGGACGATTCCAAGGGGACGAACGTGGACGCCACGATCAAGGCCGTCGGCTGTATGAAAGGGGAGACGGTGCTGTTGCTCGGCGGAAAAGACAAGGGGTACGATTATGACAAACTGTTTGTTCGCCTGCGCTCTTCCTCGGTGGTGCACGCCGTCATTTACGGCGAAAACCGTTTCCGGCTTCTCGAAAGCGCACTCCGCTGCGGGTTCGACCGCATGACCCTCTGTGCAAAGTTCGATTTCGCCGTGCGGCTCGCCCGCATGATCGCGGAACGCGGGCAGACGGTTCTGCTGAGCCCCGCCAGCGCAAGTTTTGACGAATTTGCAAGTTATGAAGAGAGAGGTGATCAGTTTGTCGCAATCGTCCGTTCGTTTGAAGAAGAATCCGTCCGCAACAGCGCCCGTGCGGCGGAAAACAAAAAAGAAGACGTCCCGCAAAACGGAGAGGAAAGCTCTTCGGATGACGGCGCGTCCGACGGGGCAGTTTCCGGAACGGCCGTCGCAAGGCCGATCGGAATCGCTTCCGCTGCGGGCGCAGACGACGGGGAAAAAGACGGGGACGAATAAGAGGCTTTACGGAGATCTTACCATTCCCGTGCTCACTCTGCTCCTTTCCGCGTTCGGTGTCCTGATGGTGTATTCCGCCAGTTCGTATACGGCCAAAACGCAATACGGCGACGAGTTTTATTTTATGAAAAAACAGCTTCTGGGATTTGTCCTGGGCGCGGGAGTGATGGGATTTGCCGGATTTTTCGATTACCGGAAGCTGAAAAAAATCCGCTACATAGCGCTGATCGTACCGCTGGTTTTGCTGGCGCTCGTCTTTGTGCCGGGAATCGGCAGAAGCAATTACGGCGCCACCCGCTGGATCGGGATCGGCAGCGTGACCATTCAGCCTTCCGAGCTTGCCAAATACGGCTTCGTCATTTTTGCTTCCGCCTATATGTCGGAGCATATGGACGCCATGCGCACCTTCAAGGGAATGCTGCCCGTGCTCGCGGCGGGCGGCGCGGTCTGCGCGCTCATCATTCTGGAACCGAATATGTCCGTGACGATGTGCGTGGGGCTTCTGATGCTGGCTATGATTTTTCTGGGCGGCATGAAAATGCGCTGGTTTCTCGTCATTCTGGTCCCGGCGCTCGTCGCGGTTCCCGTGCTCATTCTCATGGAGCCCTACCGCCTGTTGCGCCTGAGCGCTTTTCTCGATCCCTGGGCTTCGCCGAAAGACGAGGGATATCAGCTCATTCAGTCTCTTTATGCGCTCGGCAACGGGGGCTGGTTCGGGACGGGACTGTTCCGCTCCCGCCAGAAATACCGCTTTCTCCCGTTTGCGGAAAGCGACTTTATCCTGTCCGTCATCGGGGAGGAATTCGGGTTTGTCGGGATTTTTTTCCTGTTTCTGCTGTGCGGGATTCTCATCTGGAAGGGCATACGCACGGCGGCGGAATCGGACGACTTTTTTTCCTTCCTTCTCGCCTCCGGGATTACGCTTGTCTACGGAATTCAGACGATCGTCAACGCTCTTGTGGTGAGCGGTTCCATTCCGCCGACGGGGTTGCCGTTGCCGCTGATCAGTTCCGGAAACACATCGCTGGTGATCACGATGGGATCGATGGGGATTCTGTACGCAATTTCAAGGCGCAACGCCATGGCGCGCGCGGGAAAATTGGAAAAAAATCATAAGATGTAATGTGAAAAGCCAAATCGCAGGCGCTTGCGCAAATGCGAGGTGCCGATTATTGAGTCCGGCCTTGCGGGCGCCGATAGTGCCCGCAAGGCGGAACAGAGAGAAACAGAGAAAAACGGAGGAGGGAAGAAAACAGAAAGTCGGACGGGAAAAGGCGGAATGCAAACGGCCCGGAAACGGCGGGGCACAAACCGCGGCGCAGATTCATACAATGGAACATAAGGAGCTTTAAGCCTATGGATAAATTTATGATAGAGGGCGGAAGGAAATTGTACGGTAAAACGGCAATCCAGTCCGCAAAAAACGCCGTTCTGCCCCTCCTCGCCGCTTCTGTTTTAACCGATGAACAAGTGACAATACGGGATGTCCCCGCCATCTCGGACGTGGAAAATATGTTGCACATACTAAGCGAGCTCGGCTGTAAAATACGCCGGACGGCAGACAGTGTAATTATCGACAGCGTGAACGCAGTTTCCCACGAGATCCCCGCGCGGCTTACCAAGGAACTGCGTTCTTCCGTTTTTATGCTGGGTTCGGTGCTCACGAGATTCCACCGCGCGCGGATTTCCTATCCCGGCGGCTGCGACATCGGGCTCCGGCCCATCGATCTGCATCTTTCGGGGCTCAAAAGGCTGGGCGTGAAGATCGATGAAGAGAACGGTTACATATCCTGCAGCGCCGAAAAACTGACGGGTGCGGACATTCTGCTGGATTTTCCCAGCGTTGGCGCGACGGAAAACATCATTCTTGCGGCGGTCCGCGCGGAGGGGATCACCATTATCCGCAATGCGGCCAAAGAACCGGAAATCGTCGATCTGCAGAATTTCCTCAATCGGATGGGCGGAAAGGTGCACGGGGCCGGCGGTGCGGTTATTACGATCGAAGGGGTCGGAAAACTGTCGGGCGTGGAATATACGCCGATCAAGGACAGAATCGAAGCGGGGACTTTTCTGATCGCCGTCGCTTCCTGCGGCGGAGAACTGGAAATCGAAGGGGTACCCGAAGAAAATATTGCGGCACTTTTGCATAAATTGAGCGAAAACGGTTGCAAAATACATAGAAAAGATGATAAAATAATGCTGGAAAGCGACGGTCGTCTTCGTTCCGTCGCGCTGATCGAAACGATGCCGTTTCCAGGATTTCCCACCGATTTACAGGCGCAGTTTTCCGCGCTTGCGTGTATGACGCGCGGCACGACTCTGGTGGTGGAAAATCTGTTTGAAACCCGCTATAAGTATGCGGCGGAACTCCGGCGCATGGGGGCGGACATTACGGTGAGAGGCCGCAATGCGCTTATCCGCGGCGTGGAGAAGCTGCACGGCGCGTCCGTGACGGCGGGGGATCTCCGGGGCGGGGCGGCGCTGGTGATCGCCGCGCTCGGGGCGGAAGGAGAAAGCTCCGTTTCCGATCTTTTCCACATAGACCGCGGCTATGCGGAGTTCGAGCGGAAGCTGAAAGAGCTCGGCGCCCGTATCCGCCGGGTTAAAATCTGATTTTGTCCGGATGTCCGGGTACGGCCGTCCGCTGTCCGGGCGGCCGACAGGAGGAACATGCACAAAAGAAGCATCATCACAATCCTATTGACGATTCTCGTCTTTTCCGCCGCCGTCGTACTCGGCGTTTCGTCCGTCTATCGGGTGAATGCGGTGACGCTGGAAGTTTCCGTCATCTCCGAGGTCGCGGAAGAGGAAGCGGATTCCCTGCAAAAGAAACTGCTTTCGCGGTATCAGAGCGAGAGCATCTTTTTCGTCGACGAACAGGCGGCGGAGGAGGAGTTTGCCGCGTTTCCCTATTTCCGCATGGTTTCTTTCCGAAAGCAGTATCCCAACCGACTGGTGATCGAGGCGACGGAAGATGCGGAAATGTTTGCGGTGGAGAAGGGGGACGGAAACTACTATATTCTCGGCCCGGACGGCACGATCCTGGGAGTGCGCGGGGATACGGCCAACCGTTCGGACGGCGCGGAGAATATTCTGGTAACCGGTCTTTCGGCGACGGGGAACCGGGGCGAGATTCTGACCGGGGATGAATGTATCCGGCCGTTGATCGATTTTTGCGCGGAAGCGGATTCCCGCCTGAACGGGCTTCGGAGCAATCTCGTTTCCGTTGAAGTGATGAAGCCCACTTCTTCCTCTGCGGACATCAGTTTTTGTCTGGTCCTGAGGGAGGGAGTGAAGGCATATGTGCGCAATCCTCTGAACCTTAC
>DVMZ01000138.1 GCA_018714725.1 Candidatus Scatosoma pullistercoris | reverse complement strand
TGAGTTATCCTTCGATGGAATTGCCCATCCAGCTTGCGCTCACCTATCCGGAGCGGCTGGACTGCGGCCTGGACTTTCTCGACTTTGAGAAACTCGGAAATATTCGTTTCCTGCCGTTGGAAAGGAAGCGTTTCCCCTGTTACGATCTGGCGCTGAGCGCGGCGGAGAGCGGGGACAACTATCCTTGCGCCCTGAACGCGGCGGGAGAAATTGCCGTGCGGGCGTTCCTGGACGGAAAGATTTCTTTTCCCGCCATCGGCCGGGTGATCGGAGAAACCCTTTCGCGGACGGAGAGAATGTCTGCCGACAGCTACGAGGCGCTGGCGGAGACGGACGCCCGCGCGCGGGAGCAGGCAAAAACGCTGCTCTGCGCTCCGAATTGAAGGAGTCTCTGAAATTGACGAAATCGCCGAAGTTGCCGGAATCGGCGGAAAGGAAGAATATATCTCCGCAAAAGCGAATATAAAGGGAATGAGCGGAAAAGGCAAAAACGGCCCGGACGGGGCATAAAAGGCGCGGAAATCAAAGACATTAAAAAAGGAAAGACCTGTCCGCAAGGAAAGATCGATCCGTGAGGAAAGGACATTGAATCTGACACATCTTCTTAGTTTCGTTTCTGTGATGAAAAGCGTGGGGAGCGTGATTCTTGCCGTCGTGATTCTGCTTGCGATGGTGACCATTCACGAATTCGGGCATTATCTGGCGGGGAAGCTGCTGAAATTCAAAATCAACGAATTTTCGGTGGGCTTCGGCCCCGCATTGCTGAAAAAACGCAGTAAAAAGACGGGGGAACTGTTCGCGCTCCGGCTGATTCCACTGGGCGGATATTGCGCTTTTGAGGGAGAAGAGGACACCGACGAACCGGACGGCGGAAAGGCGGAAGTCGGGGGAAATGCGGGAAAAACTCCGGGGCCGTCGCAAACGGCGTTGCCGGAGCGGGGCGGCGAAAACGTCGGGGAAGTCTTTTCCGGTTTTTCCCCTTCCGGTCCGGCGGCGGAAAAAAGCGACCCGCAAACCGCGGAGGGCTCCGGTTCCGCTCCGGTTCCGGACGAGAGACGGGAGCCGGCAGAAGAGCGGGCGTGCGGACGGCCGGAACAGGCGGTGCAGGCAGGTTCGGAAAACGCGGACGAGACGGGCAGGGTTGCGGCGAGCGGGGACGGAACGCTGAAATTCAACGATCAGCCGCCCTGGAAACGCATCATCGTGCTCGTGGCGGGCGCGACGATGAATTATCTCCTGGCACTGTTGATTCTCGTCATCATGTTTACGGGGTTGGGACGGCCGCGGTCGTATATCATGGCGGCGCCGTCGGAAGAACCGGCCGCCGGGGAGACCGCGGCGGAACAGTCCGACAGTCTGCTTCCGGATGATATCGTACTGTCGCTGAACGGGCGGGATCTCTATATCCTCACCGATTATTTCGACGCGCTGGACGGCAAGAAAGCGGGGGACGCCGTGACGGCGGAAGTGTCCCGCCTGACTCCGTCGCTGACGAGGGAAGAACGGACGCTGAATCTCGTGCTGAAAGCGGACGCGTCTTTCAGGAACATGACGGACACCGCGACGCTGTATGCCGCGCTCGGGCTCGATCCCGAACAGGCCGCCATCGGGTTTGCCTACCGGAAAGAGGGATTCTGGAGCAGCGTGGGGGATTCCTTTGTGTATTCGTGGAAGCTGGGAGGAACCATTCTGCGCTCGCTGGGGGAACTGCTGACGGGAAAACTGGGGCTTGATTCGATGGGCGGCCCCGTGACCACCATCCGCGTGACGGCGGAAGCGGCGTCGTACAATCTTTATTCTTTCCTGAACATCGCGGGCTTCATCGGCGTCAACCTCGCCGTGTTCAACCTCTTGCCCATCCCCGCGCTGGACGGGTCCAAGGTCATTTTCTGCATCATCGAATGGATCCGAAAAAAGCCCATCAACCGGAAAGTGGAGATGATGATTCACTTCATCGGCATCATTTTTCTGTTCGGGTTCGCAATTCTCGTCGATCTGCTGCAACTTTTCTGAATCCGTGCGGTTCCGCGCGCAGCGATTCCGAAAATGCCGGAAATGCCGGGGATTCCGGGAATTTCGGCGGTTTCGGTTGTTTATGACAAAAAAATTGCGTCTGTCAAGTAAAAACGCTTGACAGACGTTTTTCTTTCGGGTATAATGATGGACGAAACGAGATCGGAGGGTGCACGGATGTCCCGCACGTTTTATAAGGCGATCGTCACAGAAGTTCCGGAGCATCCGGAAGTTCCCGGAAATATGCTCAAAGACGCGGAGTTTCTGCGGCTGTGGGACGTATACGGGCCGTTGCTCACCGCCCGTCAGCGGGAGATTGCCGATCTTTATTTCAATTACGATCTGTCCCTCGGGGAAATCGCCGAAGAAAAGGGCGTTTCCCGCCAGAGCGTGTCCGATTGCCTGCACAAATGCCGCGCTCAGCTCCGGGCGTATGAAGAAAAACTTGGTTTTTCAAAGGCGCTGGAAGAGGTGAGTCTGGATTTTTCGCGCTGTCTCACCCGCGTACAGAACTGGATTGCGGCGCAGAGGTCGGAACACCCCGGATGGGGTGCGGCGCTGGATGATTTGCAGGATGCTTTGGAATCCGGAGCGGAGCCGGGCATACCGGACGAATCGGGCGCGGCCGGGGATCCGGCGGCGGGCGGAACGGAGCGCGGAAACGGACAGGGAAAGGAGTAAGGAGGGAGCATGGCTTTATTTGCGTCGCTTTCGGAAAGACTCAATCATATATTTTCAAAACTGACCAAGCGCGGAAAACTGACGGAGCTGGAAATCAGGACGGCGATGCGCGAAGTGCGCGTGGCGCTTCTGGAAGCGGACGTCAATCTGAAAGTCGCCAAACAGTTCATCGCGGAGGTTTCGGAAAAAGCGGTGGGGCAGGAAATTCTCTCCTCGCTCAATCCCGCCCAGCAGGTCATCAAAATCGTCAACGAGGAGCTCATCGCGCTGATGGGGTCCAAGAACGCGAAGCTGGAAGTCGCACCCAAGCCGCCCACGGTCATCATGATGTGCGGGTTGCAGGGCGCGGGCAAGACGACGCTGTGCGGCAAGCTGGCGGTGCTTTTGAAAAAACAGGGCAAGAAACCGCTGCTCGTGGCGGGGGACATCTATCGCCCGGCGGCAATCACGCAGTTGCAGGTGGTCGGAAAGAACGCGGGCGTCGAAGTGTTTGAAAGGGGCACGCAAAGCCCCGTCAAGACGGCAAAACAGGCAGTCGAGTACGCTCCCGCCATGGGGTACGATACGGTGATCGTGGACACCGCGGGGCGGTTGCAGATCGACGAAACGCTCATGCGGGAGCTGGAAGAAATCAAAAAAGCGGTGGAAGTGACGGAAACCCTGCTGGTGGTGGACGCCATGACCGGTCAGGAAGCGGTCAACGTCGCGGAGACGTTCAACGCCCGCCTGGACATCACGGGCGTCATCCTCACCAAGCTGGACGGCGACACGCGCGGCGGCGCCTGTCTTTCCATCAAGGCCGTGACGGGAAAGCCCATCAAGTTCATCGGCGTAGGCGAGAAGCTCGGCGATCTCGAACCCTTCTATCCCGAACGCATGGCTTCGAGAATCCTCGGCATGGGCGATGTGCTGTCGCTCATCGAGAAAGCGCAGCAGGCGATCACGGAAGAGGACGCCAAAAAGATGCAGCAGAAGATGAAGGAAAATTCCTTCACCCTCAACGACTACCTCGAACAGTTCGCCATGCTTAAAAAGATGGGCGGCGCGCAGTCGCTGATGAGTATGCTGCCGGGCATGGGCAAGCTGAAAGTGAGCGATCAGGACGTGGACGAGAAAAAGATCGAGCGGACCAAGGCGATGATCCTTTCCATGACCCAGTCGGAGCGGGAAAATCCCTCCATCATCGACAGCCGGCGCAAGCGCCGGATCGCCGCGGGTTCGGGCACGACCGTGCAGGAGATCAATCAGCTGCTCAAACAGTTCGAGCAGACAAAGCTACTCATGAAACAGTTGAAAGGCAACAAAGGCAGGCTTCGCCTTCCCTTCTGAGCTTTCCCGCTTTCGGGACTACACAGGAAAAAAATAAAAAATAATTTTTAAGATACTTTGGAGGTATTGTTATGGTTAAAATGAGACTTTTGAGATTGGGCGACAAGAAGAACCCCATCTATCGTATCGTGGTCGTGGACAGCCGCAAGGCGATGAGCGGCGAGTATATCGATTGCGTGGGGCATTATCGTCCCACCTGCGAGCCCGTAGAGCTGACCGTGGACGTCGAAAAGGCGAAGGAATGGCTCGGCAAGGGCGTGCAGCCGACCGAGACGGTGAAGAATCTGCTCGTGAAGACGGGGGCGATGGAGAAATCCGCCAAGCTCAGCCCTGCCAAGACCAAGGCCAAGAAAACCAAGAAATAAGCCCTTTTCCGGCAGGCATGGTTTTGTCTGTGCCGGAATTGCGGGGAACGGTCGCCGTTTTCGCCGGGCAGACCGGCGGTTTCGGCAGCCGTGCCGTCGGGCAGACCGGCGGCACAGGCCGGACCGGAAAAAACATTTGACAGGAGGTCATGGCGGTCATTATGCTGGATTTGGTAAAATATATCGTCAATCAGTTTGCCGAGGACAAGGACAGCGTCGAATACGAAGTCAATGAAAAGGAACGGGTGATCGAGATCATCGTCACCTTACAGCCTTCCGATATGGGTAAGGTCATCGGCAAGCAGGGGAAAATCGCAAAGGCGATGCGCACCATCGTCCGCGCGGCTACGCCCCGGGACAGCAAAAAATACGTCGTCGAGATCAAGGAAAAGGGCAGCGACGTCGTCAACAGAGAGGACGAATCGGAAAATTCCGAGGAAGCCGAATAAATCTGCCGCGCCCGAAAAATCGCGGCAAGCGCGGCAACGGATTGGAATACGGGCTTCCGAAAGGGAGCCTTTTTCCCATAAAAAGGAAGTTTTCTCTCCGGGATTGTTTGCCCTTTCCGGGACGGATAGGTTTGCCTCCCTTCCGGGGCGGAAAACGGAAGAAACGAGCGCCCGTGCAAAGAGAAAAGCGCGGGAAAGGGAGTGTGCGATGGAACGCCTGATCATCGGCGAAGTGCTTAAACCGCAGGGAATCCGCGGCGAACTGAAAATCAAGACCTACACCGATTTTCCGGAGGATATCAAGTCGTTCGGGAAGGTGTACATCGGCGGCGTCGAGTACCGGATTCTCTCGTTCCGGATCGGGGAAGGGGGATTTGCCTATCTGGGACTTCGCGGCGTCCCCGACCGCAATGCGGCCGAGCTTTTGCGCGGGCAGAAGATCGAGGGGGACAGAGAGGACGCCCCGGCGCTGGAAGAGGGGCGGTATTATATCGTCGACATTCTCGGCCTCGACGCGGTGACGGAAGAGGGGGAATTTCTCGGCGTGGTGAAGGACATCACTCCCCTTTCTTCGGAAGTATATACGCTGGAAAAGGACGGCAAACGCATCCTGTTCCCCGCGGTCAGAGGAGTGGTCAAACGGGTGGATCTGGAAGAGAAACGGCTGGTAATCGACAAGAAAAAATTTGACGAAGTGGCCGTATACTGAAACTTCGGACAGATTGCGCCTGAATCGCGCCGTATATGAAAACTCCCCCGGCGCTCTGGCGCGGAGGGAGTTTGTCGTTTCGGGGAAGCGGAGCCGGATTTAATCGGCCTTTCCGGCGGAATCGGGGGTTCCGGCGCCGTCGGCATTTCCTGTTTTTTGCGGAACAGCCGGTTTTGTTTTGGCGATCCGGTTGATGGCAAGGACGAACGTTTTGGAAGAGAACACCAAAATTCCCGCAACGATTACGATGGCAATATCAATAAAGACAAAAGAGTTATATCCCAGGCTGTAAATCCAGACGTTTTTCCCGCCCGCATAGGCCTCGAAGGCGAAAACACCGGAAAGCACATGGGCGACGAAGCGGAAGAGGCTGGCTATGACTGCGCCCAGAGTAAAAGAGACCTGAGGTATTTTTTCAAAAACTTTAACATCCCGGAACAGGCCGGCAAGTCCGACAGTGGAAAATGCTACGGGATAGTCCAGCAGGAACTGTGCGGGATGAATGAGCCAAGGGTCTTGTACGGCTTGCAGAATACCGTATACAAAGCCCGCAAACACGCCTTTTTTTGCCCCGAACATATAGCTATAAATCATGACGGGCAGCAGACTCATCAAGGTGACGGAGCCGCCTTGGGGCATTTCCCAGAGTTTGATATAAGAGAGCGCAAAGCTCATGGCGACGCATACGCCGGCATAAGCCAGAGATTTTGTGTCGAAGCGGAAATTTTGTCTGTCGAAGAAGGTGAGCCCGACGATCAGCACGATCAGTAAAAGTGCGGAAAGATAAAGGGCCAGTTGCTTTACGGAAGCGGTATCGGAATTGTAATATCCGTCGTTTGCAATTTTAAGGTTGTAATAGACGGCGATACAGACCAGTGCGGCGATTAAGGCAATCACGCTGAGTATTCCGCCGATGATTCCCACGGCTTTTTTGGCGGAAGGACGCTTTTTGCTGAGGATAGCAAACAAAGCCAAAGACAAAAGGGAGACTGCGGCAAAAACACAGAGCGGAATCAGGACATAGCGGATCAGCATCCCTTTGTCCAGCCAGTTTTCTTCTGCATATTCGTCGCTGTAATGTTTTGCGAGATCGAGTGCGAAGAAGGCGATGCCGACGACGAGAAGATAGACAAACAATTCCGGCAAAGCATATCGGAAATAAGTTTTGAAAGTCGCTTTTTCGGCAAAGAATAAGATAATTCCCGTGACGATCAACGCCGCGACAACGCCGATCGTCAGCCATTTGGCAATCGGCTCGAAGCTGTCGAGTGCGTTTGCGGCAGACAGTAAGTTGGAAAACATGAAAAAGACCTCCTTTGTCCGCCGTTTCCCGGTCAAAAAAACGCCCGCTGCCGCTGTCTGCGGCGCGCGGGCGCGAAAAATACGCTTTCAACCTGGTTTACCGATTCTCTCGCTCAAGTATTACCTTGCCGATTCTATGGTATGATCTCAGCCTTTTGAGGGGCACCCACGACGGATTTGTCAATTCAATTTGTATTATCATTATAGCGCGCGCCCGGCGGAATGTCAAGTTTTTCGGACGCATTTGCACAATTTTCCCGAAAAGGAAAATTGCGGGCACCCAGGGGAGGGACGAAAGATGACTGCATGCAAAAAAACGACGGAAACAAAGGAAAAGAAAAACGTGAGGGGATATGAATTTTACGCATATCTCGACAGGATGAAGTTTATCCGGCGCTGGCAGCTTATGCGCTCGACGCGGGAGGAGAACATCATGGAACATTCCCAGAGCGTCGCCGTGCTGGCGCATGCGCTGGTCACCGTTCACAACGAAGTGTTCGGAGGCCATGCCGACGTTCTGAAAACGGTGTTGTATGCGATGTACCACGAGATCAGCGAAGTGATGACGGGCGATCTGCCCACGCCGATCAAATATTATAACCGGAGCATCAGCGGGGCGTATAAAGAGCTGGAAAAGAGCGCGTGCGAAAAAATGGCGGGAATGTTGCCCGAACCGCTGAAAGAGGGAATTTCTCCCTATCTGCTCGCGGACGAATCGTGCGCGGAGTACCGGTTGGTCAAAGCGGCGGACAAGCTGTCCGCGTATATCAAGTGCCTGGAAGAACTGCGGTCGGGGAACAGCGAATTTTCGCGGGCAAAGCATACGATCGAAGAGGAATTGCACGCCCGCAACATGCCGGAAGTGGAATATTTTTTCGAGCATTTCATTCCCGCGTTTTCTCTGACGCTGGACGAACTGGAAGGATTCTGAGCGGGAAAGAGTTTCAACATATGTCGCGGGGTGGAGTTTTGCGAAAAACTCCGCCCCGCAATGTTCACGAATTTTTCAAAAAACCATAAAATAACGAACGAAAAAAAACTTTATAATTAGAATCGGAAAATGAAAGGAACGAGGTCGGCAAAGGGATTTCAAAGCGAGCGCGAAATTGTTTGCCGGGGAGGATTGGACAATGAACAGGATAGCCAAAGCGTTTATCGCGGCGAGCTGCGCGGTTGTGACGGCGTTCGGTTTCGCCGCCTGCGATTTCGGAATAAATTCGCCGAAATCCGCGTACCAGGTGGCCGTGGAAAACGGTTTTACCGGAACGGAACAGGAATGGCTGAACAGCCTCAAAGGTTCAAACGGTTCGGACGGAAGCGATCTGGATATAGAGGAAGTTTACAACGTCGCGGTCAGCAACGGTTATGGGGGGACTTTTTTGGAGTTTCTCAAGGAATATCTGTCTGTGAATGTGTCCGAGAACAACAATACGGATACGATCGCGCATAACATGATGTCGGCGGTCAGCGTGTATTGCGGTTTTACGGTGACCACGAAGATCGGCGGCGGATTTTTCGGCGGCGGTACCACGCAGACCAGCATTGTCTCTTCGGCGGGCAGCGGCGTCATCGTCGGACTGAATAAAGAAGCGGGCAACGCATATGTCGTCACCAACTACCACGTCGTCTATGACGCGGACAGCGATACGGGAATTTCCGAATCCATTTATCTCTATCTCTACGGAGATATGAATACCTTTGACACCAGTCTGGGCAAAGACGAAGAAAACGGGATCCGTGCCACTTATGTCGGCGGCGCGATGAACTACGACATTGCTCTTCTCGAAGTCTCCGGCAGCACTGTTTTGAAGGAAAGCGCCGCGGAAGCGGCGGAAATCGGGGATTCCGATTCTCTGGCGGCCGGGGAAAAGGTGTATGCGATCGGCAATCCGGAAGGCGAGGGAATTTCCGTGACGGAAGGTATCGTTTCGGTGGATTCCGAATACATGACTTTGCTCGGTTCGGACAATAAAACGCAGGTGACGCTTCGGGTCATCCGCACGGACGCCGCGATCAATTCCGGCAATTCGGGCGGCGGACTGTTTGACGCGCAGGGAAAACTGGTCGGGATTGCCAATGCAAAGCGCATTGATCAGATTTCAGAAGACGTCATGGGAAATGTGGAAGTGGAGGAAAGCGTGGATAATATCGGTTATGCGTTGCCGATCACGCAGGTAGGATATGCGGTGAACAATATCCTCGACAACAGCGGCACCGTGAAAAAAGCTGCGTTTGGTATTACGGTGGAAACCACGGATTCCAAGGCAAAAATCAATGCGGACGGGAAAGCCGTGATCGAAGAAGAAGTGACCGTGGCAAGCGTCGACAGCGGTTCTGCCGCCGAGGGGATTTTGCAGGAAGGAGATATTCTGCGCACGATCAGCCTCGGGGAAAATTCGGTGGACATCACCCGTCGGTATCAGGTCATCGACTTTATGCTCACCGTGCGGCAGGGAGATTCCGTCGTGCTTACGGTGGAACGGGACGGAAAGCAGAAAGTTCTCAGCGTGACTTTTGACAACACCTCTTATTTCCAGACGGTGGCATAATTTCTTTGCCGCTTTTCGGGAAGCGTAACGGATACGGCGATTGCGGAAAGTTCCGTTTCATCGGCGGACACGCGGGAGAGTATCGGTTTCGCCGGGCCGGACCGTCCGACGCCTGAAAACTGTCGGATGGAAAATTGTCGGCAATTGCCGGCGTTTGGCCCGATTCAATCAGCTCACACAATTCTCTTTATATTTTTTCATTATTTTCTCTCTTATATATTTTCAGGAAAGCGTCTTCGGGTTCCCGGAGGCGTTTTCCTGTTGTATTTATTCCCGGAAACGTCCGGCGGGGTGCGGCCGGCGGGGACAGAAAAGAAGCGGGACGGGAAAACTTGACATTTGGGAAGAAAGGGAGTATACTGTTAAAAAACGGTTGCGGCGGAGCCGCGAAGGAAGTTTTGTATGAAAGCGGAAGAATTTATCGCATCTCTTTCGGAAATTTCCCGGAAAAATTCCTATCGCTTCGATCGGATCCGGGCGTGTATTCCGCTCGGCAAGGACGAGCCCGGAAACGTGATCGTGGCGCACCGGGAAGAAAATCCGGGACGGTATCATCACGTCTGCGTCACGGGCGGGGGCAGGGGGAATTTTATACGCCGGCTGGTGCTGGTTCTCTCCTGTCTGTACGACCGCTCGGAAGCGATGTTTCTGGTGCTTTCTCCGCGCGCCGAGTATGCGGAACTGCTCCGCCTGAAAAACGCCGACGTCACCGTTCCTTATCTCCGCGGCCTGCCCGATTATGAAGCCGCTCTGGAAACGGTGCGCGAGCTGGTGCGCATGCGCTCGCTCAACGCCGGATTTCCGCGCCTTTTCATCGTGCTGGACGGCTTGGAAGAACTGCCCGACGCGCGGGGAGACGGTATGCTGGAATTATATAAATCCTGTTTTGACGCGGTGGGGGCAAGCGGCGTGGAAATCATCACGGGCGTGGAATTGCTCAACAGCATTTTCAGCGGCTATCCCGGCGCGTTTGTCGGCATCGGAAACTGCCTCGTCACCCCCAAATCGGAAGGTAAGGCGGACGTCACCTACGTCAACGCCGATTCTTCCCTGACGCCGCCCAGGGAATTTCTCTTTCCCGATTCTCCCTCTTTCGGAGATGTGGTAGGATTTTTCAATTCGCTGGCATGAACGGGAGGGAAACGCGTTTGACGATTACCGAAGAATATCCCTTTGAACGCATCCCTGCCCCGTTGATCGACTGGTACCGGAAGAACAAACGGCAGCTTCCCTGGCGGGAAAATCCCACGCCGTACCGGGTATGGGTTTCCGAAATCATGTTGCAGCAGACCCGCGTGGAGGCGGCGAAAGAATACTATCTCCGCTTTGTCGGCTGTCTGCCCGACGTGAAAGCGCTTGCCGGTTGCGAAGAGGAAAAACTTCTCAAGCTCTGGGAGGGATTGGGCTATTACAGCCGCGTCCGGAATATGCAGCGCACGGCAAAAATTCTGTGCGGGCAATGGGGCGGACGTTTTCCCGAGGAGGAGAAGGCTTTGCGGGCGTTGCCCGGTATCGGAGAGTATACGGCGGGCGCGATCTTGTCCATTGCGTTCGGTCAGCCTGTTCCCGCCGTGGACGGCAACGTCTTCCGGGTGATGTCCCGGCTGACGGAAAATCCCACGGACATTTCCGAACCGCGCTACAAATCCTATCTCAAAGAAAAGCTTTCCGCCGTCTATCCGCCCGCCGGACAAAGGTGTTCCGATTTCACGCAGGCGCTGATGGAACTCGGGGCGCTTGTCTGCAAACCCCTTTCGCCCGCCTGCGGACAATGTCCGCTTTTTTCTCTCTGCCGGGCGGCGGAACACGGCACGCAGGCGCGGTTTCCCGTTCTGCCCGAAAAAAAGGAAAAGAAGTGGGAACGGGTGTTTGTCTTTGTCATCGAGACGCCCGCCGGCATTGCCGTCCGGCGCCGGAAAGCGGGCGTATTGAAGGGAATGTGCGAATTTCCCTCTGTGCCCGTTTTGGAAGAGACCCCGGAGGAAATTCTGAAAGGCTGGGGCATGTCTGCATTCACGGTGGAAAAAAGTAAAAAGTATGTCCATATTTTCACCCATATCCGCTGGGATATGACCTGTTTCCACGTCCGCGCGGAAACCGCGCCTTTCCCGGTATATCCGCTTGGGGAAATCGAGAGCTCGGTCTCCCTGCCCACCGCCTTCCGGCAATGTCTGGGAATTTTGTCCGCTTCGCCTTCCGGTTCTTCGCGGCACGGGTGAGTTTTCCGCTCTTATCGGCCCAGGGGTGCGGCGAACGGTGAAAAACGCGGCTGTATGCGGTCCGGATCAGGCGGCCGTGTCAAAGAGCGGAACAATGCGGGAGAGGCGGAATAATACGGGAGAAAAGGTATGGGCGAAAGCTATAAACTGAATTTTGAAATGGTTCCGGAGGAGTGCTGGTATGCGAATCTGCGCAGCGCGCTCTCGCCCGCGCAGTGGGACAGGGTGCGCAAAGACGCCTATGCCCGCGCCGAAGGCAGGTGCATGATCTGCGGCGCGGCGGGACGGCTTGAAGCGCACGAGCGCTGGAGCTATGACGACGATCAGAAAATCCAGAAACTGGAAACGGTGATCGCGGTGTGCCGCGCCTGTCACGAAGTCATTCACATCAGCCGTACCCAACTGGTGGGGCGCGGGGCCGAGGCGATGGAGCATTTCATGAAGGTCAACCGCTGCACGCAGTCGGAATTTCATGAGGCGCTGGGGGAAGCGAACCGGCAATATCGGGAACGCAACCGGGTAGAGGGCTGGGTGACCGATCTCTCCTGGCTGAAAGAGCATTTCGGGTTCCTGCCTGCGCCGTATGGGTTTTCCGGCCGGCGCTGAAGCGTGGCGGTTGCGGGGTTGGTCCCGAAGGCGGCAAAGGGCGGCTTGGACGGAAGAAATGCTACGTTTTGACATCTGAGGAAAAAACGGTACACAAAAAATAAAAAGAATTGAAAAAACA
>DVMZ01000137.1 GCA_018714725.1 Candidatus Scatosoma pullistercoris | reverse complement strand
GCCCGCATTTCTTTATTCGATGGATGTGACTTCGTATCCCGCTTCTTTGACGGCATTTGTCAGATCTGTATCGGATACGTTTTCCTTCAAGGTCACGACCGCCTGATTGTCTTTCAGGCTCACTTCCGCTTTTGCAACGCCGGAAACGCCTTCCAGCGCCTTGGTGACGTGCATTACGCAATGGTTGCACATCATGCCTTTGATGTTAAGAGTTTTTTTCATAGCAGTTTCTGCCTCCTTTTTTTCTTGATGACCGGTTTTATCCCTCTGCATTCCGGAGTTTCCGGAAGAAAGAATCGCCTGATTTGTTCTGCGTTTTCCGAAGCGGGTGAGCCGGAGCGCATTGCACACGACAAACAGCGAACTGAGGCTCATGCAGGCGGCCGCAATCATGGGATTGAGGGAAATGTCCGCGAAAGAGAATGCGCCGGCCGCAACCGGAATAGCAATACAGTTATAGATGAACGCCCAGAACAGATTTTCCTTGATGTTGCGGACGGCGGCTTTACTGAGATCCACCATCGTGGAAACGGAGCGCAGATCGCCGCTCACCAACACGACGTCCGCGCTGTCGATAGCGATATCCGTACCCGTTCCCATTGCGACGCCGACGTCCGCGGTCTTCAATGCCGGGCTGTCGTTGATGCCGTCCCCGACCATTGCGACGTATCCGCCGACCGCCTGCACGCGCTCCACGGCCTTCGCTTTGTCTTCCGGCAGCGCTTCCGCAAAATATTCATCGATTCCGACTTTTCCCGCGATCGCCTTCGCCACGTTTTCGTTGTCGCCCGTGAGCATGGCAACCCGGATTTTTCGGTCTTTGAGGGATTGTACCGCTTCCGAACTGGTCTCTTTAAGCGTGTCGGCCACCGCAAAAATCGCGAGTACGCGCTTGTCGTCGGCGAGAAATACGGCGGTCTTGCCTTCTGCCGAATAGAATTTTTCGCGATCGAAAGCGTATTTGGAAACGGTGTTGCCCAGCAATTTTCTGTTGCCCAGCCGATAGGTCACCCCGTTATAGTCCGCGACGGCGCCTTTACCGGTTTCATAACGATAACCGGTGGTGACGATTCCGTTTTGTCCGCCGTTTTCCTCGGCGTAGCTTTTCACGCATTCCGCGATCGGATGGCCGGAATGGGCCTCGATGGACGCCGCCATGCCCAGCACGAATTCCCTTTCCTCCGCCAGCAATTCAAAATCGGTGACGCGGGGAGCGCCGACGGTGAGCGTTGCAGTCTTGTCCAGCAATACGCAATTGACGTTGCGGGCTTTCTGCAGCGCTTCCGCGTCTTTGAAGAGAATCCCGAGAGACATGCCCCGGCCGGTCGCCGCCATCACCGCCACGGGCGTGGCAAGTCCCAGCGCGCAGGGACAGGAAATGACGAGAACGCTGATCGCATAATTCGCCGCAGTGCCCACTTCTTTGCTCACCAGCATCCATACGGCAAACGTGACGAGCGCGATGAGCGTGACGGCCGGTACGAACACGCCTGCGATTTTATCTGCAATTTTCTGAATCGGGGCTTTGCTGGCCCCCGCTTCCTTGACCATGCGGACAATCTGCGAAAGCGTCGTCTCCGCGCCCACCTTTTCCGCGCGTACTTTGAGAAAGCCGCTCTTGACGATGTCTGCACCCGTCACGCTGTCTCCCTCGGACACTTCGACGGGCATGCTCTCGCCCGTGATCGCCGCGCGATCGACAAAGGCATGGCCCTCTGCAATTTTTCCGTCCACGGGAATGTAATCTCCCTGTTTTACGATGAGGAGATCGCCGACGGCTATTTCGGAGAAGGGAATCACCGAGCGGGTTCCGTTCCGTTCCGCCGTTACGGTGTCCGGCATGAGCCGGATGAGCTTTTCCACTTCCTCTCCCGTCTTGCGGCGGGATTTCTCCTCCAGCCACTTTCCCAACGTCACAAGCGTCAGAATCATCGCCGCGGATTCGTAAAACAGGTGCGCGTGTTCCATTCGTCCGGTATAGATAAAGACCGTCAACACCAGGCTGTAAGCAAACGAGGCAAACGAGCCGAGGGCCACCAGCGTATCCATGTTCGGGACCCTCTTTACAAGCGCTTTCGTTCCGCCGGTAAAGAAACGGAAATTGACGGCGATAATCGCCGCGGTCAGAACCAGCTGAACCGTGCTGCCGATCCATGCCGACGGCTGCGGCAGGCCGATCATTCCGCCCATCGAGAAATACAAAAGCGGAAGAAGAAAGACAAGGGAAATCAAAAATCTTCGTTTGAGGGAATCCGTCGCCGGTTTTTGTTTCTTCCAGGCCGATTCGTCAAAAAGCGAAGCGCCGTAACCCAATTCTTTTACACTCTCGATAATCTTTTCCCGGGAAATCCTGGATTCGTCGTAGTCCACGACCATCGATTCCCCCATCAGCGAAACCTCTGCAGAGCGCACGCCCTCTGTTTTATTCAGCGTCCGCTCGATTCCCGCCGAACAGGCCGAACAGGTCATTCCCGTCACCGAAAATTTTTCTTTCATAAATATTCTCCCGAATTTCAGAAGCCGAAAATCAAAAGCCGATTGACTACTCCCGGAACATCATTCCGATCTTTTCCGGATTCCGTCCGTCGTCGTTGCCCTCTCTCCGGCCCCCGAAAATGTGTCCATCAACGGCTGTCTTTCAAGCCGGACCTATTATAACACTCTTTCAGCCTCTCTGTCAAGCTTTTAGAATATTAAACCGCGGTTAAATTTATAAAAAAACGGAGACATGACGGGATGGATTGCAAAAAGTATTTTTTATCGCTCGAAAAGACGAAAAAAGTATGAGAACCGCTTAAAAAAAACCCGGCCGGAAAACCGGACAGGCCGTAAACGCAAAAAAGCGGGCGCCGAAACAGCGGCCCGCCTGAAAAGCGAAGATTCAGACGATCAGTTCTTCTTTTCTTCTTTTTCCGTCACGACTTCTTTTCCGTCATAGTATCCGCAGTTTTTGCAGACCCTGTGCGCTTCGGTCAGTTCGTGACAATGAGGGCACTCCACCAGCGTGGGAGCGGAGGCTTTATAATTTGCGAATCTCTTATTCGTTCTGCTCTTGGATTGTTTGTGCTTAGGTACTGCCATATTTACACCTCTTGTTTAAGTTTCTTTGGTCTTTATCGGTCAACTGTGATACCGGATTCCCTCGCAATTCGGGCCGCAGGAAAGCACACGCGGCATACTGCCGAGAATCGCGTCGTTGACGGCGTCCGTCAGATCGATCACGCCGCCCGTGTAGGAATAGTCCTCGCTGTCCCGTTTCGGCTGGAAATAAGCGTTCAGTTCCCCCGTCACCGATTGCGAGGCGTCTTTGAGACACCTGGAACACTGACCGGTGAGAAGATAGGAAACCGTTCCCGTAAGCTCGAGAGAATCGTCTTCAAAAAGGACGTATTCCGCTTCAATCCGGACAGGCGCCGCAAACTTCACGAACGGTATATCGATCAGTTCCTGAGGCGCTTCATAATCGAAGGACAAGTGCCCCGAATACTTTCCCGAAACATTGAGTTTCCTTACATCGATAATCATCATAAGACCGACTTTTAAAGTATAGTATATTTCCGTTTATTTGTCAACTTTTTTTCGCGGAATTTAGGGAAATTTTACAACAAATCCATCGTTTCGCGGGCGATGACGAGTTCTTCGTTGGTGGGAATGATCAGCACCTTGACTTTTGAATTCCTGCCCGTGATGTCGCGGATCGCTCCGTTGTTCTTTTCCTCGTTTTTCGCCTCGTCGATTTCCAGGCCGAGATACTGCATATTTTCGCAGATCCCCTTCCGGACCATCGGCGTATTTTCTCCGACGCCCGCCGTAAATACCAGACAGTCGACGCCGTTCATCGCCGCGGCATACGCGCCGACATATTTTTTACAGGCGTAGTTGAACATATCGAGCGCCAGTCGCGCACGGTCGTTTCCGTCCGCAGCGGCTGCCGTCAGATCGCGGAAGTCGCTGGAAACCCCGGAAACGCCGAGCATACCGCATTTTTTATTGAGGTAATTCAGCATTTCGGTGACGTTCATCCCCTCTTTCCGGGCAATATATTCCGCCGCCGCATAATCGATGTCGCCGCTTCTCGTCCCCATGGGCACCCCGGCAAGCGGCGTGAATCCCATCGAAGTGTCCACGCATTTCCCGCCGTTCACCGCCGTGATTGAAGAACCGTTTCCGAGGTGGCAGGTGATGATTTTCAGTTCCTCGGGTTTCTTGCCGAGATATTTTGCCGCTTCCTGGGATACGAATTTATGGCTGGTGCCGTGCGCTCCGTAACGGCGGATTTTATATTTCTCGTAGTGTTTGTAATCGACGGCGTACATATACGCATAATCGGGCATCGTGAAATGGAAGCCCGTATCGAATACGAGCGCCATGGGCGTGCCGGGCATGGCCGCCTGGCAGGCTTTGACGCCCACGATCGCCGCGGGATTGTGCAGGGGCGCGAGATCTTTGATCTCTTCCATCAGCACCATTGCCTCGTCAGAAACCCGCGTGGGTTTTTTGAAGGCTTCGCCCGAAGCGACCACGCGGTGCCCCACCGCATCGATTTCTTTCATCGAAGAAATGACGCCGCATTCCTTGTCAGTCAGCGCTTTTAACACCAGCTGAACCGCCACGTTATGATCGGGCATCGGCTGCTCCACAACCGTTTCTTTGCCTTTCGCCTTGTGCGTGAGTTTGGAACCTTCGATTCCGATACGTTCGCAGTTTCCCTTTGCGACGACCTCTTCGGTCTCCATGTCGATGAGTTGATATTTGAGGGAAGAACTTCCCGAATTGATGACCAGAATTTTCATTGTCTGCCGTACTCCCTTTTATTCTCAGTTTCTGGTCTGCAACACGGTGATCGCCACCGCGGCGACGATGTCCTCGCTCTTGCAGCCCCTCGAAAGATCGTTGAGGGGTTTTGCAAAGCCCTGGCAGATCGGGCCGACCGCCATGAATCCGCCCAGGCGCTCCGCAATTTTATAGCCGATGTTGCCCGCCTGCAGGTCGGGGAAAATAAATACGTTGGCATGTCCCGCCACCGTGGAACCGGGCGCTTTGAATTCTCCGACGGAGGGCACGATTGCGGCGTCAAACTGCAATTCGCCGTCCAGTTTGAGATCGGGCGCCTTTTCTTTGGCGATCTTCACCGCTTCCGCGACCAGCGTGACGTTGTCGTGCTTTGCGCTCCCCTTGGTAGAGAAGGACAGCATCGCTACCTTCGGATCGATTCCCGCAATTTCCGCCGCGGATTTCGCCGTGGCGATCGCGCAGTCGGCAAGCCCTTCGCTGGTATAAGTGGGATTGAGACCGCAATCCGCAAACACCACGAGTCCGTCGGGGCAATAGGGATTGCCCTGAGGCGGACAGATCATGAGGTTGAAACTGGACACGGAAGAAACTCCCTTTGCGGTCTTGATGATCTGAAGCCCGGGACGGAGCGTATTGGCCGTGGAATGGCAGGCGCCGGAAACAAGCCCGTCCACTTCGTCCATTTTCAGCATCATGGCCCCGAAATAAGTGGAATCGGCAAGCAGTTTTGCCGCCTGGTCGGGCGTCATGCCCTTGGAAGCGCGCAGTTCGCAGAGCTTTGCATTGTATTCGGGCAGGCGCGAAGAAGTCAGCGGATTGATAATCGTCACGCCGGTAAGATCCACATCGGGGTTGGCGGCTTTGATTTCCGCTTCGTTGCCGAGCAAAACGATTTCCGCAATCCCCTCTCTGGTGACGTCCGCGGCAGCTTTCACGACGCGCTTGTCCTCGCCTTCGCAGAGGACGATTTTTTTGTGCATGGCCTTCGCCTTGCTCTTGATTTCATCCAATATATTCTTCATAAAAATATCTCCTCGGAAATGCTTTATTTCCTTATATTTTTCGTGTATAATAGAAAAGCGAACGGAAAAAGACGGCATTTGCCGCCGACTTCTTTCCATACGCCAATATTATACCATACATTTTCAGGCTTGTAAAGAAAAAGGAAAGCGTTGCCATGAAAATTTGCGCGATTATTTGCGAATACAACCCCTTTCACTTCGGTCATCTGTATCACCTGCGCGAAGCGAGGCGGCTGACGGATTGCGACGCGGTGCTCTGTATCATGAGCGGGAATTTCGTTCAGCGCGGGGAAGCCGCTTTGCTCGATAAATACGAACGGGCCGCCCATGCCGTGCGGGCAGGAGCCGACGCCGTCGTCGAACTTCCCTCCGTATTTTGTACTTCTTCCGCAGAATTTTTTGCGACCGGCGCGGTAAAACTGCTCTCCTGTGTCCCCGGAGTCACCTGGCTGTGTTTCGGCGCGGAGAGCGGGAGCGCGGAAGATTTTCTTGCCGCCGCGCGCGCATTGAACGATGAGCCTCTCTCCGTCTCCGAAGAAATCTCGCGGCGGATGCGGGAAGGAACCGGTTTTGTCCGGGCGCGTGCGGAAGCATGGAAAAATCATTTGCCCGACATGCCGGATTTGCCGAACAACATTCTCGGAACGGAATACGCCCGCGCGGCGCTCCGGTTCTTTCCGGAATTACAGCTCGTCCCCGTTCCAAGAACGGGAAGCGGCTATTCGGACAAAGTCCTGAACGGAAAATATTCTTCGGCGACTGCCGTCCGCGCGGCATTTTTCCGCGGGGAGCGGGAAAGTCTGGCCGAAGCCGTGCCGGCATATGTGGCGGAAAGCCTTGCCCGCCTTTCCGGGTACACGGATTCTGATAGGTTAGAATTATTGGAAAAATACGCGCTTCTGAACGTTTCAAGACAGAAGCTGGCATCTGTCACCGATTGTAAGGAAGGGTTGGAAAACGCCTTGAAAAAAGCCGCAAAATCCAATGTACGGAATATCCCCGCGGCGCTTACTTCCCGACGATATACCACGTCGAGGATCCGGCGGATTCTCTTGCAGAATCTGTTGGGGATTACGGAATGTTTCGTGCGGGAATGTCTGAACGCTCCGCTCTACCTGCGCCTGCTGGCGATCGGAAACGGGCGCGAGGAGATTCTTTCCGCTCTGGGAAATGCAACCGTTCCCCTGCTGGCAAAAACCGGGGATGAAAAGAGATTGACAGGCATAGCAAAAGAATGCGCCGAAAAGGATTTGTTTGCCGATGAAGTGTTCCGGCTCGTCAAAAATCTCGCTCCGGAAAAAAAACGGATTTTTTCGGGCGGACCGCAGACATTTGCCTGATTTGAGTTTTTGTTCCCTCTTTTTCAGTTGTCCGTTTCCAACGAAAAGAACCGCCCCCGGCGCCTTGGCGCCGGGGGCATTGCAAACTGTTTTCAACTGATCAACGGAACGAAAATTTCGCTGAATCGGGAACATAAAAAAGCCGAAACTTCCCCGCCGGCCGTCTGCGGGCCGGAAAGATTCAGATTTCGGGCTTTTCTTCCTGTGGAGCAGGCGGTGCGGATTGCCCGTTCTCCTCGGTTGTTTCCGAAATTTCCGTACCCTTGCGGTCTTTCCGGGATTTCTTCTCCCGGCACTGACGGATTTCCGTGACGTATTCGAGGTTGATGATTTCGGTAGTATTATAATCGGAATCTTTTACGACCACCCAATTTTCTTCGATACTGTCGATAATTCCTCTGTATCTGGACTCGATGGTCTGAATCTCGCATTTCTTTCCCACAAACTGATTCATTAAGGCAAGCATATCGGTTCCTCCCTGCTCTTTCGCGTGATTGTTTTTCAGATGCTTTCTCATTGCGACCGCAAATTTTCTCGGGTTATTCGCCGACAAGAGAATGAACAACGGAAGCAAACAGCAGATAAAAAATATTGCGAACTTCATGGCGATTACAGTCTTTATCCCTTTGTATTTCGCTGTCGATTATTCTTTATACATTATACAGGACTTTTTTTCTTTTGTCAAGGAAGTGCGGGTAAGAAAATTTTTATTTAAACTCATTGACAAATGATTCTTTTATGATATAATGATAGCGTACAACAAAATGAAATAATTTTGTAAATTTGCTTATTTGGAGGGTTAAAAAATGAACGCAAAGACCAAAAAAACTTTGAAAATTGCCATTCCACTCGGGGTTTG
>DVMZ01000136.1 GCA_018714725.1 Candidatus Scatosoma pullistercoris | reverse complement strand
TTTCAAGACTCATCGGTTAACCTCTTTTCAACCACGCGACTATCGCGTGGTTTTTCTTTATATCAAAAAACAGCGGGATACGGATTTCCGTATCCCGCCGTTTTCTGTTCAAAATTTCTCAAAAAGCCCTTTCCGTTCCCGGAAAAGTCGCTTATTTCGCGCAGTTGGCTTTCAGGATCTCGAGGTTGTCGCGGATTTCCTTGGGCAGTTTGTCGCCGAAGTTGTCGTCGTAGTATTTCTCGATCTCCTCCGCTTCCGCCGCCCAGCGAGCTTTGTCGACATACAGCAGCTTGTCGAGGGTCTCCTCGGAAACGTCCGTGCCTTTGATGTTGATATCCTTGGCATACGGAAGATATCCGATCGCCGTTTCCTGAGCCTCAACTTTGCCTTCGCAACGGTCAAGGATCCAGTCGAGCACGCGCATATTGTCGCCGAAGCCCGGCCACATGAAGTCGCCGTTTTCGTCCTGACGGAACCAGTTGACGTTGAAGATCTTGGGCTGTTTGTCGGCGGGCACTTTCTTGCCCATATCGATCCAGTGCTGGAAGTACTGATCGACGGAATAGCCCATGAAGGGTTTCATCGCCATCGGGTCGTGACGGAGCACGCCGACCGCACCGGTCGCCGCGGCAGTCGTCTCGGAGGACATGATCGTGCCGACGAAAGTGCCGTGGTTCCAGTCTCTCGACTGATAAACGAGCGGCGTGGTGGTCGCACGGCGGCCGCCGAAGATGATCGCGGACAGAGGCACGCCCTGCTTGGAATTGAATTCCGGCGAAATGCAGGGGCAGTTTTCCGCGGGCGCGGTGAAACGGGAGTTGGGATGCGCGGCGGGATGTTTGCCGTCCGCATTGGTTTCCGGCGTCCAGGGATTGCCCTTCCAGTCGATGAGGTAGGAAGGCGCTTCCTTGGTCAGTTTCTCCCACCACACGGTGTTGTTTTCGGGATTGTAAGCAACATTGGTGAAGATGGTGCCCTTCGTGGTCGCCGCCAGCGCGTTGGGGTTGGAATGATCGTTGGTGCCGGGCGCAACGCCGAAGAAGCCGTTTTCGGGGTTCGCCGCCCACAGTCTGCCGTCTTCGCCCACGCGGATCCAAGCGATGTCGTCGCCGACCGTCTGAATTTCATAACCCGCGTCACGGTATTCCTTGGGCGGAATCAGCATGGCGAGGTTGGTCTTGCCGCAGGCGGAAGGGAATGCCGCCGCGATGTATTTGATCTCTTTGTCCTGAGGACGCTTGCAGCCGAGAATCAGCATATGCTCGGCCATCCAGCCTTCCTGCTTGCCGAGATACGTCGCGATACGGAGCGCGAAGCACTTCTTGCCCAGCAGCACGTTGCCGCCGTAAGCGGAGTTGACGGAGATGATCGTGTTGTCCTCCGGGAAGTGCAGAATGTAACGCTTTTCGGGGTCGACGTCGCACTTGCAGTGGAAGCCTTTGACGAAATCGCCGTTTTCACCCAGCTCGTCGAGGCAGACTTTGCCCACTCTCGTCATGATCTCCATGTTGAGTACGACATAGATGGAGTCGGTGACTTCGATACCGATCCGGGAGAAGGGGGAACCGACCACGCCCATCGAATAGGGAATGACATACATCGTTCTGCCCTTCATCTTGCCGCGCGCGATGTCGGCCGCCATCTTATACGCCTTTTCGGGATCCATCCATTTGACGATGGAATGCGGCATAGCGTCCTCTTCCTTGCGGCTGCAGATAAACGTTCTGTCCTCAACGCGGGCGACGTCGTTTTCCGCCGTCCGGTGCAGATAGCAGTCGGGGAGCAGCTCCTCGTTCAGCTTGATCATTTCTCCGGTTTTCACAGCTTCCGCGCGGAGCGCGTCCCGCTGTTCCTCGCTGCCGTCGATCCAGACGATTTTGTCCGGGCAGGCAAGCGCTGCGCTGTCCTCAACAAACTTCAGAACTTTCTTGTTGTTGGTCATCATATCGCTTATCTCCTTATAAGATTACTTGATGAATTGATTTTCGGATAAAAACCGCTTCCTCCCGCCGCAGAGCCCCGGCGCTTCCGCTTTTCGCAGGCCTTCCGTCCCGCACCGTCTGCGCCGCAATCTTCCCGCCCGGCCCTCGCGGCCCCTTCCGCAGGCGTTCTCCCGTCCGCGCTTCCCGCGCCCGACGTCTGTCCCGCCTTCGCAAAGTCCCCGGAGATTCCGTCCGTTCCTTTCCCCGCCTGTTCCGCCCGGGCAATTCCGGCTTCTGCCCGGCTTCGCGGAATTTCGCTTCGGAAGCCCTTTTTATACCGATTATAATTATAGCACAAAATTTTTCGTTTGTAAATCGTTTGAAGGAAAAATTTTCGTGAAAAAGAACATCTCGCCCGCAAGGCAAAAAATTCCCCGGAAACGCAAAAAAAATTCCCGGAAACGCAAAAAAAATTCTCGGAAACGCAAAAAAAGTGGCAGTGAAAACTTGTATTTTCGGAAAAACGTGGTAAACTATTTGCACCGGAGGGAGAGGAGGGAGAATATGGACAAGTACATAGACAACAAACTGGCGGAAGAAATGGATCTCATCGTCCTGACGACGGACAGGCACCGGAAAGACGGTTTGCCCGCCGGAAGCGTCGGGACGCTCATCGATTCGTACACCGGCCACGAAAAACCGCTGTACGCGGACTTTTCCGTCGCGGGACGGCATCGGGAAACCGCATTGGGGCTGTATGATTTCCGCGTGCTCGACGTGAAAAAGGAACCCGACTGCGCCATCGTCGCCGCGTTTCTGAAAACCGGCCGGGCCATCTGACCGGCCGCCAAGCCGGGAAAAGACAAGAAAAACGCCGCCGGAACGCCGCGCGGAAAACAGGACAAACGGAACAGCGGAACAAACGGCCGGAAACGGCAAAGCGCCGACAAAAGAAAAACAAACCGACGAGGCAAAGGGCGGCAAAACTTCCGGGGCCGCCCGAACAAAACAAGCCGCCCCGCCCGTTCCCGAAAAATATTCCGATCGTCCGGAAAACCGAAAAACTTTTTCCGTTATCCGGCTGCGGAAAGCCGCGGGAGGGCGGAGCGCTTTTGCGCTCCGCCCTCCCGCTTTTTGTTCTCTGATTCCCTCTCCCCCTTGTTTTTGTCCGTGCTTTATTCTTTTTATACTCCTTCCCGGCCGCCTGCAAAGCTCAGCCCAGCGGAATCCCGAACAGACTGCCCCCGGAAATTTCCGAACGGAGCAGAGCCGCCTCAAAGGCCAGCCGTTCCGTTTCATCCGGCCGGGAAAACAAATGTCTGAGCCGAAAAGCGCGGAATTCTTTCTTATGCCGGAGCCTGAGGGAAGGAAAGAGATACTGTCCGCCCGAAAAGACGACGAGGTTTCTCTCCGCCCCGCCCGACACCGTTCTGAGGTCGATAAAATCCCGACCCTTCCTGAAACGCAGAATATACACGCAGGAAGAATCGGAGCCCTTGTCGTAGGTGTATTCATAGACAAACCCCGCGTCCAGCAAAAATCCGAACAGCTTTTTCACTGTCTCTTCGTAAGGCTGTTTTTCTCTCTCCATGGCTTTCGTCTCTCCCCTGTCCCTTGTCTTGCAACGGATTTTTTGTTTCGGGGGCACTTTCGCCCCGCATTTTTTCGTTCCGGGCTCCGCCCTTTTATCCGCCGCGGCGGCGCGGCGGCACGACGGTGCAACGCCCGCCTTTCCGTCTTTTCTGTCTTTCAGTCTTTTCCGTCTTTCCGTCTTTCTGTCTTTCCCGCCTTTTCACCCCGTCCGAACCGAACGGGGGCGGAATGCAAACGGACGGCCCGACGCCGTCCGCCTTAGCGCAAGTTAAGTTTCCGCCCTGCCTTTTCGCGCTCCGTCCGTTCCGAAACGGAAGAGAAAGCGCTCCCGGAGCATTTATTCGTGCACGAGCACGGCTTTGATACGGCGTACGCCCGCCGAAGAACTCTGCTCCTTGACGATTTTGAACGTGCCGAGTTCGCCGGTAGTCGCCGCGTGCGGTCCGCCGCAGATTTCCCGCGAGAAATCGCCGATCGAATAGGTCTTGACCCGTTCGCCGTACTTGCTCTCAAACAGGCCGGTGAAGCCTTCCGCTTTCGCCTCTTCGAGGGAAAGTTCTTTCATCTCGACGGGGATATTTTCGCGGATTTTTTCGTTGACGAGGGATTCCACCTCCGCAATTTCCTCTTTGGTCATCGGGCGGTCGAAATTGAAATCGAAACGAAGCCGCTCTTCGGTGATGTTGGAGCCGCGCTGGTTGACCTCTTCGCCCAGCACTTTTTTCAATGCCGCGTGCAGCAAATGCGTCGCGGTGTGCAGGCGGGTGGTCTCCTCCTTGTGATCGGCCAGGCCGCAGGCAAATTTCTGCTCGCTGCCCGCCTTGCTCTTGCTCTGGTGTTCCTCAAACGCCGCCTGATACCCTTCGAGATCGACGCCGTAGCCCCGCTCCTTGGCCATCTCCTGCGTGATTTCCACGGGGAAACCGTAAGTGTCGTAGAGGTGGAAGGCCTGCTTGCCGCCGATCACCTTCTCGGGCACATACGCGGGATCTTTCTGGGACATGAACGCGTTTTTGCGCTCCAGCCCGCCGATGCATTTTTCAAATTCTTTCAGCCCCTGCTGCAAGGTTTTGGAGAATTTGGATTCTTCCTTATCCAGTTCCTCCGCGATGCGCGCGCGGTTGATTTCCAGCTCGGGATACACCCCTTTGTACTTCTCGACAAAGATCTCGGCGACGGCGGCGAGACTGCCCTCGGGCAGTTCGATCTTCCGGCCGTAGCGCACGGCGCGGCGGATAATCCGGCGGAGAATATATCCCTGATCGGTGTTGGAAGGGACAATTCCCTTTTCGTCCCCGATCATGAACGTGGCGGTGCGGACGTGATCGAGCACCACGCGGAACGCCCGCGTCGTCTCCTTGTCCTTGCCGTACTCCCGGCCCGTCAGTTCGGCGATCTTCCGGATCGCATTTTCAAAAATATCCGTCTCATAGACGCTGGTCTTACCGTTCAGCACGCACAGCGCGCGTTCCAGCCCCATGCCCGTATCGACGTTTTTCTGTTTGAGCTCGGTATAGCTCCCGTCCGCCTGCTTGTTGAAGCGCATAAACACGTCGTTCCAGATTTCCAGGAAAGCGCCGCACTTGCAGTCGGGATTGCAATCCGGCCCGCACTTGGGCTTGCGGATGACGAACATTTCGGTGTCGGTGCCGCACGGCCCGGTCAGGCCCGCAGGCCCCCACCAGTTGTTCTCGCGGGGCATGAAATAGATATTTTCCTTTTTGATGCCCGCCTTTTCCCAAAGCTCTGCCGCTTCGTCGTCCCGGGGCAGCGTTTCGTCCCCGCCGAACACCGTCACCGCCAGTTTGTCCGAAGGAATGTCCAGATAGTCCTTCCCCGTCAGAAACTCGTAGCTCCAGGGAATCATCTCCTTCTTGAAATAATCCCCGAGCGACCAATTTCCCAGCATTTCAAAGAACGTGCAGTGCCGTTCATCTCCCACGTCGTCGATGTCGCCCGTTCTGACGCATTTCTGCACGTCGGTCAGCCGGTTGCCCGCCGGGTGCTTCTCGCCCAGGAGATAGGGCACCAACGGGTGCATGCCCGCCGTCGTGAACAGCACGGTGGGATCGTTTTCGGGAATGAGCGAAGCCGAGGGAATGACTTTGTGCCCCCGCTCCTTAAAGAAATTGAGATACATGTCTCTTAAATTTTCACTGGTGTACTCTTTCATAGATTCCGCCTTCTTTATATCGTTATTGTCCTCTGTTTTTTTATTGTCTTGCCTTTTGCCGTCAGTTTTTTCAGCTTTTTTCGTCTTGTCGTTCGGGATTCTTTCTCCCGCACCGCCAATTTTCCGTTTCCGCTCTTCGGGTAACTTCCGCTCTTTAAGGAGATTCCGGCTTTTCGGCGGCTTTTTTCAAGGAGTCGGATTTCAGGTTTTCCTGTTTATGTTATGCGGCCATTCTTTGCGGAGCCCTGCATCCCGGCTGGCTCTTCCGCGGGCAAAGCGCGGCGTTTTGTCTTCCCGCCCTTTTTGCACGGCAAAAAGGGCGGGCGCTGTTTTCCCGTCTATTATATAAGCACAGCGAAAAAAAGTCAACCGTTTTCGCCTTCCCGCCCGCGAAAAACGCCCTTTTCCGTCTCTTTCCGGGCCGTTTTCCTTTCCTCTCCCCGCTTTCGTTTCCCGTTCCCCGGATTTTCCGCCCTTCCTCGTTTCCCCCTTCTTTCACTCGCCTTCCCATGTGCTCCGGGAAATTGACGGCGCTTTTCTCACTATCCGTTCCGGCACCGCCTTTTCCCGCCGCCCCTGCTCAATCACGCCCACTTTCCGGGAAAAGATCGTACCAGGTATGCATTGAGTTCTATTTTTAACGATTTACAGCGGGCGCGCAAATTTTCCGCTTTCGCCCGGTGGAAGTTTGCTCCTTTTTTGTAAAATGTTTTCTCCAAGAAGGATACCGAATCGCAAAAATTAACATTTCATCTTCAGACCCGGCATTTTCAAATGCCGGGTCTGAAAAACCGTATTGCCGATCCCGACTTTATTGTCGGGAATCCTTTCCGCCGCTTTGCCCCGTTCCGGCCATTCCGCTTATCCTTAAACCGCCGCTTCCGATTAAGGCCTCGCAATTTTTCATGTGTTTTTCCGGCCCGCAATTCCAAATGCTCCCCCGAAACCGCGCCCACTACCAAGTATTTATCTTTTACTGTTTTTATTTTTTCACCTCTGTTTTAATTTCTTTTTTATAAAAATCGATTATGAAACGAGTATTGCTTTCAATTTCGTGCGGCGAAGAATAAGAACTTTCTTTATATTCGGAAGAATAGACCATAAATTTTTCAGGATACGCTCTGCCGTACATGTCGATACCGCCTGTATTCCCGAACGAATGCGGATGATGATCTGCGCCAAGTTTTACATAAAAGATAAAGGGTTTATCGCGAGCCGCGCAATATCCGATCATCCTTTGCGAATTTTCGGAATACGTCACCGTGGTATCGTCAGTCCCGGCAATTAAAAGAGTAGGTATATTCAATTTAAAATACTCGGCAAGCCTACACACGGGGTAACAACCATAGTTTTCAAATTCTTCCTCCGACTTAAATCCATATTCCTTCATAACCTGTTCGTGTAAATTAATTTCACCGAACTTGGGATCGGTTCTGGGCCAGCTGCGTAAATCGAGCACGGGCGCATCGAGATAAACCGATTTTACCCGTTGAGGATATGCCATAACGAAGTTGAAGGCATAAAGTCCGCCCCGCGAAAAACCGATAAGATGACACTTTTTATCAAGAAACGAATATCTTTTTATAAGCTCGTGATAAAACCCGTCCATAAGTTTAATCGCTTGAGGACTTCCGTATTTATCGCTTATTTCATAATAAACGCGCGTATAACCCATCAGGTAAAGATCTTGTTCGGCTTTATCAAACGCATGAAAAAATTCGGTTTTCCAAAGCCATTCGCCGTTTGCGTTTTCAGGAATTAAAACCGTTGCCCGGTAACCTGCCACTATAAAGAACTCTTCTCTTTCAGTCATAATCCCAACTCCGTAATATCAAATTTTCAGATGTTTGGATTTCTGTTTTTTTAACTTGTTTGCTTTTTATTTCAAAAATACAGTCGGAGGTATTTGTTAAAAAAATAAATTCTTCCGTATTTTTGATTTCCGCAATATACGAATTTTTCGGCAGATCTGAAAACTCGTTGTTTTCAACAGATATTCTTTTGTGAACGTAAACAGGTTTATCCCGAACGACAACCTGCGGATTAACCGAAATCACCGGCACATTGTCCTCCTCCAAGCTTCCGTATCCGCATGCGACGACTCGATTGTTGACAAATGAAACGTCCGTCGTATATCCCGACTCGAACCAAAAATTGCAATCGTCTTCTATACACAACACGTTTCCGCCCGTTTTATAAAATAAATTATTTTCGATTACAGCCTTTTTTCGAGTGGTACACAATATACCGCGCCCCATCGAAGGGCCGAATTTATTATTTTTTATCAATACTTCCGGCGTCATCGTGGCGTTTTCGACGTAATCTCCGACCCGTGCCCGAATCTCTTCGTCAGCCGTGAGTAAAAATTCAAGTTCGCTTATTATGCTGACCGATTTTACCGTTACGCCGCCATACGGAAGCAGGGTAAGCCGATCTATAAAATCTATACGGTCGCCCCGTTTGAAAGGACAAAAGCCGTAGCTATGCAATTCGACAAAACCGACCCGTAGCGTATTGTATTCGATTTCTTCGATTTTGAGATGCGTGCCGTGAACATTTATAAAATCGTCGTGCCCGTCGGAACAAACACAGCCTTCGACGGTTATTTTTCCGCAACAATTTGAAACGTGAAAAAAATCCGCATTACTCGCGGTCGTCCTACCCGCCGAGGGGGTTATGTTTATATTACGAAAAGTCACCGTGTCGCATAATTGCGCCAAAAGTCCAAGCCCGTGCATAGCTCTTATCGTAACTTTTTCAAACAATACGTTTTTGCAATTTACAAATGCGCCTCCTATTTGATCGCGTATGGTATTTCTCGTCTGAACCGTACAGCCGACGGGAAAAAACGCCTTCTCCTCCTTAAGAGTGACTTTCAGCAATCCGCCGCCCAGATCGGCCACGGAGGAAAATTCGGGAACGCACGGAAATTTACATTCGGAATCCCGCCCCATCACGCGCACGCGTTCGGTTTCCGGATCTTTATACATCGAGATGCTCATATAATCGCGGTAGTCGAACGCCCACAGATATTTACCGTCGCGGCCCCTTTCTCCGTGCCATATAATGCGCGCGCCTACTATATCAAACAAACTGTCTTTTGCTATCGATATAATATATCCGCCGTCAACCTTTTTCAAAACAGTAAACTCGCTCATCGTCGGCCTGGCATAATCTATCGTCATATTTTTCACGACGAGATTTTCGCAACGATCGAAAATCAGCGGAGTCATTATTCCGTGAACAACTATTTTGCACCCGTTGCCGTCAATGCAGACGTTTTTCTTCTTTTTAAGAAAAATCGCCACGGGATGCGCGCCGCGAGGATTTTCTTCAGCCGAAGCCGTATTGCTGAAATGATACCCTTCGACGCACCTGCAGCAGTCCGACCAAAAATGATATTCGCCCGATTCCAAAACCACGGACGAATCGTTTTGAACGGAAGCGATAATTTTCTCTAAAGCCTTTCCCGTCATAGTTCTCTCGTCAACCGATCTCATCGAGAATAAAACGGGCAAGCAATCTGTGTCCCGCTTCGTTTATATGAGTACCGTCAAAAATATACTTTCGTTTGTCCGCGGCGCTTGCCGGATCGACGGGTAATTTTCCACCGTCTATGACGATTTCGCCGTATTTTTTCGCAATCGAGACGAGAGCGTTTCTGTAATCGTCGAGCACGAATCCCACCCTGTTAGGTTTATTCTGATCCAACCTCGGCAACGGCAAAAGCACAAAAACGTCGGAATCGGGAGAACGAGCCTTCAACTTTCCGAGGCAAAAATCAGCCGCGCCGAAAAAAGTCATTCCGTCCTCTTCACCCGCGTCGCCGAGCGGAACGTCAGTGCCGTAATCATTTGTTCCGAGCGCGACGAAAATAGCGTCGCCGAGTTCGCATTTTTCCACAGTGTTATAAAACGCCGCTTCCGTCATGATCCGAGAGGCCTTGCTGTAAGAAATGCCATTTGTTCCATAATTTATAAAATTTTCCGCTTCAAGCTCTTTCGAAACGATCTCGGGATAAGCGGGACTTGCGATGCACATCGGTGTCTGCGCCCCCTCTTCGGTATAAGTGCCTTTGGTTATGGAATCGCCGTAAAAAACAATTTTTTTATACTTTTTCATTATTTATTCTTCAATCAGACAGTTTTTTTCCATGCAATCAAACAGTATATCTGCAAACAATCCGTGCATTTTTCTGGCGGGATGATTAAGTCTGTTGCACAAAAGCATCGTGGTATCTATACCGTATCGATCGAGCTTTTTCCATGCGGCATAAGCGTCTGCGTAATAAAAGCCGTACTTTTCCGTTTTCTCTTTGAGCTTTTCCGCATAGGCATCGAGTACGCCGCTGTTTTGACATTCGGCGAGATTTTCCGCCGTTTTGATATGTATCTCGGGCGTATCGGGCGCAACGTATTTATTCACCATGTTCGACGACATTACCAATGTGGTGATCCCTGCCTTTTTGAACCTGTCAAACAAAAATTCGAGGTGTTTTCCGTACCAATCGACGTCGCGGCGAGATATATCATTGAGCATAAAGCAAAATATCAGAATATCCGGGTTATGAGCGAAAACGTCGCGGTCTGCGCGCGCGATCCCCTCGATAAGCCCATCGCCGCTGACTCCCGAATTTATCAGTTCGAACCGCGTATTCGCATAGCGTGTTTTCAATTTTTCAATAAGCTTTTCGCCGTAACAGGACGAAGAATCTACTATCAGTTCATATGCCCCGTTTTCCTTCAAAATTTCGAAGCACCCCTGTGTTACACTATCGCCAAAGCATACAATTTTTTTATTCATTTTCCTTTTCCGTTTACCTTTTAACTCCCGCAACGGGCGCAAGCTACAACTCGTCCTTTTCGGGAAGCCTGCCGAACGCCGCAAAATCTATCAGTCCCACCTTCAATCCGTTTTTTCTCGGAAAAATTTTAAGACGGACTTTCTCACATAAAGTCATATCGAAAGTTTTGTAATCCACGTTCAGCTCCTCTCCCTCAACCGACGCATCCACCAAAACGAAAGACCGTCCCTCGCATATCCCTTCAAAGATATATCTGACGGGCGCGGGCTTTTTCCCGTTTTTATAGTCTAAATTTACGTCGCGCCAGAAAAGCCTTACCGCGCCGACAAGGAATTTTCCCGACAAATCACATTCGATAACGGGCGCGAAATCATCGTCCGCAGGCTGCCAAAACGAAAATACGTTTTCGTCGGTAGCGTAAACGCCTTCCCGTCCGGGCGCAAAACTCGTAACTTCGGGACGGACCCAACCGGTAAGAGATTTTAACCCCGCGTCGAATTTTTCACGCGAATCGGGAGCGGAAAAATTCAGTCCTTTTACCCGGTCGCAGACGGGCGAATATTGCGGAGTATCGGTAACGCCGCAAGGCATATACAGTTCTCCGTTTTCGTCTATCGCCACCCTGTCCATCCCTATCCGACGTTCGTAACGGTGCGCAAAAGGCGTAGCTATCGTATAAAATATCCAAAGAGAATCGTCCGGGCCTATCTCTACCGAGCCGTGTCCCGCGCTTGAAACGATTCCGCCGCGCGGCGCGATCGCCAGAGGATTTCTCTTTTGGCTTTGAAATCCTGAAACGGGTGACTCGTCGGAATAATAAACCGCCATACAATAATTGGGATGACAGGTATCGGGAGATGCGTAAATCATATAATATCTGCCGCGATATTTAAGCAAATGCGGACCTTCTATCCAGCCGAAACGGGTATTCTGCGAATGCGCGCCCTGCCGTTCCCAAGGCTTGTTTTCAGGATCCATCGTAACGATCGTAATCGGTCCCTTTATCACCTTGCAGGGATTCTCTCGGTCGAGTTCGTACCCTACGATCATCGTAACAGGTTCGCTTCCGCCTTTCCAATCGAACGCATATAAATAAATTTTGCCGTCATCGTCCGCAAATATGCACGGATCGCAAGGAGTAAACCTTTTGCCGTCGGGCATTTCAAACTCGCCCAATTCCCGAAATACGCCAAGGGGCGAGTCGGAAACATATAAAGGCGAATACCATGCTGTCAGCAGAAATTTATCTTTCCACCTCGTGATGCATGGGCTGTATTTCGGACAATAGGGTTCGGTGCGGACGTGCTTCCAGTTTTCAAAATCGGAAGTAACCCAAGCCATGCCGTAGCTCGGATAAAGATACCACTTCCCGTCACAATAAAAAACGGTCGGATCGCTTATCGATCTGTAATCGGCGCACTTTACCGAATCGGGTTTATTTTCGTGACTGAACATTCCTCGCTCGAAGGGATACCAATCGTCCTTTCCTCGCGGAATATCGGGAAGAGACATGGGATTGCAATAAGTATGTTTGGCCTGATCTTTGTCGAATTTCATAGTTTTATTCCAATATCTGCGCGATACGCTTCGCAAGTTCCTTTTTTTCCGGCGGATGAATCCCCGCGCTCGAACACACGTCCTTCGATACGACGAGCTTTGCGCCTCGAATTATTTCCGCCGCCTTTTTTTGCGCTTTTTGGATCCCTCGCCAGCCCTTATCTTTCCGGCCGTCGAAATCCGCTATTTGCACGAGAATAAAAGGCATATTCTCATCGCCGAGGTCCTTGCGCCAACTGTCGGCGAGAAATTTCAGTTCGTCGGCGTAAATTTCGCTTTCTTTCACCGTCGTATTGCTTTCGCCTTGATACCAAATGATGCCGTTTACCGCATACGGCTTTATTTGTCCGAACGTCTTTCGGTAAAGCATCGAACGAGCGTTCCATATATCATAGTCGAAATGGTCGGGATGCATCTCCTCGCGTTTCAAGTCAAACCGTCCGTTCTCAAACGCCGTTTCCGGCAACCAACTTTGAATTACCGAGGCTCCCTCGTAACAGTTTATCATTCCCACCGCCGCGTCGCTCTTTTTTCTCAGCTCCCGCCCGATGAAAAAGGACAGCGCCGTCCAATCGGGAATGCAATCTCTTCGGCAGGGAATCCAACCGTCGGAGGCACGGAATCGGTCTATGTCCCCGTCGTAAAAAAGAATATGATCGGCAAAAAAGCTTCTCAAAAGCTTGTCGTCCGCAGCGTCCGACCAATCGTCGAGACATTCTTTTGTCTTGAACATTACGTTAGACTGCCCCGCAATAAGATAAACTTTACCTATGTACACGTTTCTCGAAACGGCTTTTTCTTCGCCGCAGGAAACTTCTATCGTAAAGGGCCCGCCGCAAGGCATGGGCGGAAATTCCGCCGAAAAGACGCCCTTTTCGGGGTACGCCGCACGCTTCGTGCCATGGAACGAAACAATTGTTTCGCCGTCGCTTTCGCCGTATATCTTAAACGGTTTTCCGAAAGGAATAACCGCGCCGTCCGAAAAAATTTTGTTAAGTTTCACTGCCTATTTCCCTTAAATCCGCTTTTTCGACCGTATATTGGCTTTCGGGCGGAAGTTCGATTTTGACGCGCGCCTTAAGCCGAATGTCACGCGACGAAGAGCCTATTTGAATTTCGTAATCGCCGTTTTCCACGTACCATTCGTCCAACGCCGCACTGTAAAAAGCAAACGCATCGGCTTCGAGCCTTATCGTTATCCTTTCCTTTTTGCCTGCCTCTATCAGCTTCTTTACAAAGCCTTTAAGCTCTTTTTCGGGGCGCGACACCGACGAAACGATATCTTTGACGTAAACTTGCACCACCTCTTTCCCGCTTACAGACGAAAGATTCTCCACGTCGAACGAAAGCGTAAAACTCGTTTCTCCCGCCTTTTGTACCACGAGATTTGAATAGGCGAAGTTTGCGTACGACAAACCGTATCCGAAAGGGAATAACACTTCCTTTCCGTCTCGGTCGTATCTTCGATACCCCACAAAAATGCCTTCTTCATATCGGTCGCAATATCCATCCGGCTCGTAGGGATACGCTACGGTATCGGCTATCGAAAGCGGGAAGGTCTCCGCAAGTTTACCGCTCGGACAAACTTTACCCGTCAAAATATCCGCGACGGCAAGATTGACCGCCTCTCCGCAAAAACCCGCATAGACCACGGCGTTTACGCTGTGTATCCAAGGACTCATGTCTATTGCGCCGCCCGCATAAACGACCACCGTTACATTTTTGTTGACTTTCCCGACCATCTTTATGGCGTTTTCCTGTACCTCGGACAGCCGAAGGGTAATGCGGTCCGCCCCCTCTCTGTTTTTGCGCTCGTCTTCCCCTACGCACAAAACCACTCGATCCGCCGCCGCGGCGCTTTCCAACAAACATTTTTCAGCAAACATTCCGTCATCGGAAAAATGTTGCCTAAACCCCGTTTTCGCTCCCGTACGCTCGCAGATGAGTCGGGCAAGCGGCTCGGATTTGAAGGTGGTGCGTACTTTCGACGATCCTCCTCCGCCATACGGCGGATCGGACAAAAAACAACCCGCCACGTAAACGCTTTTTCGGGGATCAAGAGGCAGCGCGCCCTCGTTTTTCAAAAGGACTATGCTTTCCCTCGCAACGGACAATGCCCGTTCCCTTCTCTCGGCGACGGAGAATCGGACTTTTCGTCTTTCTTTCTTCGCCTTTTGAACCTTTTCAAGCAGCCGTAGAAGATTGTCCGCCGAAAAATTTATCTCGGCGTCGGTAATCAGTCCCCTTTCGTACGCCGTTTTAAGTTCGCCGTAAGCCCGCTCGTCAAAGGCCATGCGGAGATCGAGCGTGGCTTTTAACGCTTTGTAGCTGTTATGTACCGCGCCCCAATCAGAAACGATCACGCCAGAAAAACCGAGACGTTTTCGAAGCAAATCCTTCAAAATCTTTTTGTTCTCGGACGCATATATTCCGTTGACGGGATTATACGAGCACATTACAAGCCACGGCTCGGCTTCAAGCGCTATTTCAAAGGGACGGACGTAAATTTCCCGCAATGTCCTCTCGTCGACTTCGGAAGAAATAAACTCCCGGTCGTACTCGCGGTTATTGCAACAAAAATGTTTTATGCACGCGCCCACGCCGTTTTCCTGCAAACCGCGTATATATGCTTTTGCAAGAATCCCCGACAGATACGGATCTTCGGAAAAATATTCGAAATTTCTTCCGCAAAGCGGCGTTCTTTTTATGTTTACCCCCGGCGCAAGCAAAATATCCACGCCCTTTTCGGCACATTCGTCGGCTATGGTTGCCGAATCGGTAAAAACCGTCTCTTCGCTCCAAGAATTCGCAAGCGCGGAGATACAGGGCATGGCTATACTTTCTTCCGTGTGTTCTCCGTCGCATTTTCGCAAGCCGTTCGGCCCGTCCGACATGAAAACCGAATCAAGCTTTCCGTTTGCGTCATAGGTTTGCCAAAAGTCCTTTCCCGTCAAAAGCCTGAGTTTTTCTTCAAAAGTCAAATCGTTAATATCGTAATTCATAGCTCTAATTTATATTGGTTTGAATAGTTCTTTTATAGTCTTTGGGGCTTATGCCTGTTTTTTTCTTAAACACCTTGCTGAAATAATAGGGATCGGGAAAGCCCACTTTGTTGGCCACCTCGTTGACGGCGAAATTATGCAAAAGCAAATCCTTCGCCTTTTCTATCCTTATATCGAGAAGATACTCTACGGGAGTAACGCCCGTTTCTTCCTTGAATATTTTTCGATAATAATTCATCGTATAGCCGTAATCTTTTACGACTTCGTTCAAGTCTATCTTTAACCTGTAATTAACGGAAGCGTAATCGATGAATCTGTTTACCGCGTCCCGATAAACGCCCTCTTTGTCTGGTTGACCGCAAAAACGGGCAAGTATTTTCAACATATACGCCCGAAGAATCAAATCCTCCGATTCGCTTCTTCCCCTCGAATACCCGCAACGATAAAAGTTGAGCATTTTTTGAAGATCTCCCAGCATATCGTCGGAAAGCATGCCTTCAAACAATGCATAATTTTTCAACACGTGCGCGTTTTTTCCCGTTTCATCTACGTATCGGGGGTCGGGTTCTACTTTTTCTATCCACGGGCGACAATATTTAAGATACATATCTTCTATTTCCCAGTTTTTTCGCTTTTTTTCGAAAAAAAAGTCGAAATGCACAATGAAATACAAGCACAGATCTTCCGCATTGTCGTCGATATATTCAAGAATGGAAACGAACGGAGGCAACAAAACACAATCGCCGGACGATAAAATTATATCCGAGTCGTCAATCTTAAATTTCAACTCGCCCTTGATCATACCGACAAGCTGATGATCGTATAATTTTCTGAGCGGACAACAGTGCGTCTCCCCCTCGTTGATGATTATTTTGTTGACGTGCCGCACAAACGGGGTAATCTCCGATAAAATGTCCGCTTCGGTTAAAAAGTCTTTAAGATTTTGCATATATATTCTCCAAAGTAAAATTTATAGACGTTTCCCCGAATTTTCCGTCCGCGCGTCCTTCATTTTAATACGATGAGCTGCCCGCTTGCAAACCATTCGTCGAATTTTTTATTTTTATATTCGCCCGTTAAGTGCTCTATATCCCTTTGTTCGTTGTTCGTTATGCATACAAACGCGCCGCTTTCGTTCTCGAATTCCGATACGATTAAGCTTGCGCCGTATTCGCCCGTAAAAGAAAGCTCCTCTATCCCGCCGTTTACGTATTCTTTATAATCGGCATAAACCTTTCCCTTATGATAAACCCTTTTTAATCTCGCGCCGATAAAATTATCGGCATAATATTTCAAAAACATTCTGTTCTCGTCGGAAAGGATGTAAAACAAGGGAGTTTTTTCAAAAAAGAGATTAATCGGCGCCTGTCTGTAAGAGGAATCTTTATCTCTTTCATAAATAAAAAACCACAATATGCCGTTTACTCCATGGGAAAC